>NZ_JBEZLA010000036.1:37410-78423 GCF_040651925.1 Streptomyces sp. NPDC048349
CCCGTACTGCGTGTACTGGTCACCGGTCATCATCGGCTCCCGATGTTGCCGGAGCCGCTGTGCTGCGCCCTGCCGATGCTCCCGGCCCCGTACTGCGTGTACTGGTCACCGGTCATCATCGGCTCCCGATGTTGCCGGAGCCGCTGTGCTGCGCCCTGCCGATGCTCCCGGCCCCGTACTGCTCGATGTGGTCCCCCATGACGGCGTGCCGCACGTTGTAGACCACCTGTGCGGTGTCCGGGCGGCCGATCGCCTTGGTGATCTCCACGACGAGGGCCTGGATCTCGCTGCGCTCCGTGGACCACACCGCGTCGCGCTGGGTGCCGGAGGTGTTGAGGACCAGACCGTACAGGGGCGGTTTGCCGATCACCGTGACGAGCTGCCAGATCAGCAGACCCAGCACGACGAGCAGCAGGATCACCCCGAGCTCACCGGCGGCGGCGGCCACGATGCCGCCGATGATGAGGGCGCCGAGGGCACGGGCGATGAACTTTCTCCAGGCCGCACCCTTGTCGACCTCCAGAATCCGCTGTCCGACGTGGGAGATGTTGCGCAGCGGATAAGCCTCACCGTCGACCCACAGCACGCCTTCCTGCACCCGGACTTCGACGGTTGATTGACTACGCGCCATATCTCGCCCCCCTTGCATGGTTTTTGGTGTTCTCGGCACGCAGTGTAGGACGAGCTCGATCGCCCACGTAGAGATCGGACAACTTCAACTTAATCGGTGATCAATTACCAATTCCGCTTGACTGGGAGATCTGTTTTATGCGGCGGGGGCTCGCGACCCGGCTTCCCGACAATCCCGGCAGAGGCCCGGACCGGCTGCGCGGAAGCCGCGTTCGCATCCGTCGCAGGTCTGGATCGGGTCGGGGCGGCGGACCGGCCGCGCCGGGGCCGGGGCGGGGGCCGGGGGCAGGGGCGGCGGCACCAGCGCGGTGAGGCGGTACGCGAGGACGGCGGCGGGGCTGCGCAGGGGCTCGGGGAGGTTCCCGGCCAGTACCTGCGCGACGGCATGGGGGTCTGCCCCGCGCTCCAGCCAGACCGATACGCCGGGCGCGAGCCGCCGCACGTCCCGCTCGGCCAGCAGCAGCCGCGGATCCAGCCGCCGCAGCCCGACGAGCAGCGCCACCGCGCCGGGGTGCAGGTTCCGCGCCACGGGCTCCGGCCCGGGTTCGGGCGCGGGTTCGGGCGCGGGTTCGGCATCTGCGCCCGCGTCCGGCGGCGGCATCGGACCCGGCACCGGCACCGGCTCCGACTCCGGCCCCGGCCCGGGCCCCGGCCCCGGCACCAGTCGGGGTCCCCGGTCCGGCACGGGCGGAGGAGGAGGCGGAGGCGGAGGAGGAGTCGTCGTCGGCGACGGCGCATCCGGGGTGACGGCCCCCGGCATGTTGCACGAGAACGTCCGGGTCACCATCCGCCCGCTCTCCAGCCGCTCGCGCCGTCGCTCCAGGTAGCCGTGCCTCTCCAGCTCCCGCAGGGCGGAACCGATCCGGATCTCGCCCTCCGGGAACCGCCCGGCGAGCGCCTTGATGCCGACCGGGGCGCCGTCGGGCAGCGACTGGATGTACGCCGCGATCCCGATCGCCGTCGCCGACAGGTCGCGGTGCTGGAGGAGGTGGTTGCCGACCACGGTGTAGTGACTCGTGTGCCGCGTGTTGACGTGGATGACACCGGATCGGGCGGTACCGGGCTGAACTCGGGACGCGGCGCGGGAGGGCGCGCTAAGGTGCTGAAGAGCCATCGGGAAGGTTTCGGCTTCCTAGTTGGTCAGGCCCCCGCCGGGATTCGCTGTCCTGCCGGGGGCCGTCTCATGTCTGCGGTTGTCGGGGCGAGCATATGCCCGCCAACCCGCCCCAAATCCAGCCGAGTTGGCACGATTCACCCGACCGAGCGACGCGGGGCCGGTTTAGTTGGGTTGGTTGGTCATTTCCCCCGGTTCTTTGGCTCTTTACGCGTCTAAGCCCGCCGGGTCGCGGCGCCCCGCGACCCGGCGACGAGCGACACCTCCGCCCACACCACCTTGCACGGAACCGGCCCTTCCCTGACACCCCAACGTTCCGCGAGCGCCTCGACCAGAACGAGCCCGCGCCCCGCCTCGCGGATCTCCGGGATCCGGTCACCCCGGGTGTCCGTCACCTCGATGAGCAGTGTGTCGGGACTGACGGTGAGAGCCAGCCGGAAGTCCCGCCCGGAGACCCGGCCGTGGGTCACCGCGTTGGCGGCGAGCTCGGCCACGATCTGCGCCGGATCGCACAACGGAAGCCCCCAACCACGCAGTTGTTCGACCGCGAGCAGACGGGCGAGCCGGGCCCCGCGCGGGGTGGCGGAAAGCTGGACGTGAAAGTCGACGAGTTGAGGAATCACGTCACTCAGCGTGTCCGTCCGTGCGTACCGTGAGAAGGGACGCCGCCCGTACGTCCGCCGTTTGTCCGGAGCTTGTCCGGTGCTGTCCTGGCTGTCCGGACCGAGTGACGGGCACACAGCGTTGAGGAATTTCGGTGCGTCGGAGGGTGAGTGCGCATGAGCGTCGACAGTGACGGTACGGAAGAGCCCGGCTGGGACGTCGACCCGGAGGACGAACAGGGCGTGGCGGTCTTGGCCGCGCTCGGCCGCCAACTCAAGGCCTGGCGGGAAGCCGCCCGCATGCGGCCCGCCGACTTCGGAACGGCCATCGGCTACGGGGAGGACCTGGTCCGCAAGGTCGAGGCGGGCAAGAGGATTCCCCGGCCCGAGTACCTGGACAGGGCGGACGAAGTCCTGCGCGCAAGCGGCAAGATCGCCTCCATGAAGGCGGACATGGAGCAGGTCCGCTACCCGAAGAAGGTGCGGGATCTCGCAAAGATAGAGGCCAAGGCAGTCGAGATCGGCGTGTACAGCACACACGCCGTACACGGCCTGCTGCAGACACCGGACCATGCGCGCGCCCTCTTCGTGATGCGTCAGCCCGCTTATTCACAGGATGAGGTGGAGCGATACACGGCCGCACGGATGGCCCGCCGGGTCATCTTCGACCGGGAGCCCGCCTGCGCCATCAGCTTCGTCCATGAAGCATCAGCACTGAGCCGTCCCATCGGAGGCACAATGGTGTGGCGCCGTCAGCTCGAACGGCTCTTGGAGGTAGGCGCGTTGCGGAACGTCTCCCTCCAGGTCATGCCGAATACCTGCGAGGCTCACGCCGGTATGGACGGTGGTATCGAGATCCTCAAGTTCGGGGACGGCACGGGCGTGGGACGCTCCGAAGGAGCGTTCAACGGGCGTCTGGTGTCCGACCCGAAGCACTTCCGGATCCTTGACCTGCGCTATGGCATCATCCGGGCTGAGGCTCTCACGCCACGGGAGTCGCGAGAGTTCATCAAGGGACTGCTGGGAGAGACATGATCAACAATCCCAAGCTCAACTGGTTCAAGAGCAGCTATAGCAGCGGCAGCGAAGGCGACTCCTGCGTCGAGGTGGCCGCCACCCCCACCGCCGTCCTGGTCCGGGACTCCAAGGACACTCATCTCCCCCACCTCACCATCGGCCCGCACGCATGGGCCGGGTTCGTGGCCCACGCGTCCGGCGTCTGACGACGAACGTCGAACGGCGACCGTCAGGCGCGCGTGCAGACGTGCACCGACTCGCTGTTGTGGCCGTCGTTGTGGACGATCCGCAGGACGTTGTTCTTGTAGGTCACGTTCAGCTGCTGGCCGTCGACCATGCCGTGCGACCCCGGCGGCTGCCAGGGCAGGGCGAGTGAGACGGTGTCCTCGACCGTCGCCGGGACGGTGAGGGCCTCGCCGCCGCTCAGCTTCTTGAGCTCCTTGCCGCCCTCGAACACCTGGTAGCTCAGGTGGCCGCCGCGCAGCATCCACTGTCCGTCCCACGTGACCGAGGTGCCGTCGGCGTCCCAGACGATGGTGAAGCCGCCGTTACCCCCGGGCGGGGCCGTCACGGTGGCCGTGCCGCGGACCGTCTTGTTGCCGGGCGTGGTCGACTCCAGCTTCCAGGTGCCGCCGATGAACGCGTCGAAGGCGCGGGCGATCGGACCCGAGGAGGCCGGCGCCACGGTCGGGGTCGGAGCGCCGGACGAACCGCCCCCGCCCTCGGAGGCGGTCACGGACGGGGCGCCCTTGCCCTTGCCTCCGCACGCCGCGACCAGCGAGGCGCCGACCCCGATCGCCAGGTACCGGAGCGCGTTCCGCCGCCCGATCATCTGCGTGGCCATACGTATTTCTCGTACCGTCACCGGTCCTCCATGCAAGGCGAGTTGATCATCCTGGGTGACTATAGGGCGACGCTGTCGACCGGTTGCGGAACCGCGTGATCACCTTTCACGTCTGCATAACATGGACATGACCATCGGATTCCAGCCATGTCCGGCAGCCAACTCCCCAGGGGATACATGTCGTTCGACGCTGAATGGGCTCAGCACAAGGCCAGCGCACTCGCCGGGCAGTCGCAGACACCCGCCATGCGGCTCAACCAGGTGGCACCCGAGGCGGGCGGCGGCAGCAGCGCCGCCGGCAGCCTGCTCGCCGGGGCCGGGTCCATCAACGGCAACGCCAACCTCCTCATCGAGATCGCCGCGCTGTTGCACGAGGGCCGCCCCGACGGCGACGCGAGCACCATGGCCCGCGCGCCCCGCGCGCACGAGGACGTCTCGAAGGAAGCCCTCCGCTTCGCCCGCTTCGCCGACGACCAGTTCAAGGACACGATCAGCCTGTTCGCCGCCCTCGCCACCCGCCTGAAGACCACCGGCACCAGCTTCGCCCGGGTGGACGACGCCACCGGCCGCGCCTTCCTCGACCGGGTCCTCGAGTCGGGCCGGTACGTGAAGCCGGAGTCCAAGTGAGCGGGTTGAGCCATCGCAAGGACGTCGAGTTCCTGGAGGAGTGCAACCCGGCCCTCGTCGAGCGAAACGCCGCCGAGTTCCGCCGGCTCCGTGACCTCCTCGTCCAGGTCGAGGAGCCCGCCCGGCGGGCGGAGACCCGTACGCAGTGGCAGAGCGACGGCAGCCACACGTACACCTCGCGCCTCGCCGAGGCCCGCCAGTTGGTGACCCACATGGCCGAGGCCTACGACAAGGCGGCCAGTGCCCTGCACGCCTACGCGCCCTGGGCACCGCCAAGACCCACTACGGCAACGGCAAGCGCTCCGAGCGGGCCCTTGCCGCACTGATCGGCACCAAGGGCACCGCGATCACCCGCGCGGCGCAGGAGGCGGAGCCGATGCGCCAGTGGGAGGACATGCGGGCAACGACCGGACTCCTCGACGGTCTCGCCGAGCTCACGATGGACGTGGACGACATCCGGGACGAGGCGAACCGGCTCCACGACGACGCGGGCGGGAACTTCCGGCTGGCGAAGACCGCCGAGCAGGAAGCCCGGAGCACCTGCGTGCACGCGCTGAAGCAGGCGTACGAGCTGCTCCCCGAGTTCACCGTGAAGGGCGGCGGCGGGGTCGACGTGTACGCGGCGATGGCGGACATCCGCCGCGAGGCGGCGGAGGCCCGCACCAACCCCCTGACCCACCTGCCGGGCAGCGGCCCGAAGCGCGAGATGACCGGGCCGGTCGGCCCGGACACCCCGGTCTCCCCGCAGCTCCGCGACATCCGGATGCGGGTGGCGGGGCTGCCGGAAGCCGCTGACAACTACTGGATCCCTCTCGTCACGGACGGCATGCACGCGGATTGGATCTCCCAGAACAAGGAGCTCATCCGGGCGGCGGCCAAGCACGCGGGGCTGCCGGAAGAGCTCGTCGCCGGCGTGGCCTGGCAGGAGATCGGAGGCTGGCAGCCCGGGTTCGTGGACGACGTGACCGGAACACTGCGTGAACAGGCCGCCGCGCCATGGGGTCTGAGCCCGGTCTCCCCGGAGAACCTTCCGTGGCGGCTCGGCGGAAAGCTGGACGAGACCTCGTACGGGCCGATCGCCATTCAGCTCCGGCGCGGTGCCGAAGTGCTCGGCTACGATCCGGCGCACCTCACCGACCACCAGCGGACCCTGGTGGAAGAGGCGCTCCAGGACCCCCAGCAGAATGCGTTCATAGCCGCCGGCTTCCTGGCCCAGATCAAGGCGGAGAGCGGTCTCGCCGGCGTCCCGGCCGATCAGATGACGGAGGCCCAGATGCGCGAGATCGCCGCCAGGTACAACGGAGGACCGTACTGGGACCTCCCCAAGGCCCAGGGATACGGTGACCGGTTCGTCGGGAACCTGGGGCAAGCGAAGGATGCGATGCGATGACAGACCTGCGTCGGGCCACGGGCCTGCGTCGGGCCACGGGCCTGCGTCGGGCCACGGGCCTGCGTCGGCCCGCCCCGCCGGTCGTCCTGGGGGTGATCACGTGGGCTGGTACCGCGACGCCCGGCTGAGACTGCCCCGCGAGAACGTCGACCTGCCCGAGGACCGGGGATGTCTGCGGTGGGTGCTGGGTGTTCCGCTCGCGGTCATCCACCTCCTCAACGCCGGTGCCGTGGCCGCGGCCGTGTTCGCCGGCCCCCGGGCCGACTGGGACCACCAGGGGTACGAGAACGTCGGCGCGATGTGCTTCGTCTCCGTGTCCCTGAGCGTGCTGGGCCTGCTCATCACCCTCATCCCGAGCGTGCGCCGGACCATGGGCCCGTGGTGGTTGGCCCCGCCGCTCGTCCTCGGGCTGATCGCCGTCATCCGCGGGGAGACCCTGGGGTAGATGCGCCGCAGCCCCCCGCCCGGACGGGGGCGGGGGGCTGCGGCGGGTGCGGGGCGGCTCAGGCGGCCACGGGGACCGGGTCCGCCTTCGTGGCCGGGGCCGCCGGGGCGGGCTCGTCCAGCGGGGAGGCCGAGGCGGAGGCGTAGGCCTCCTTGTCCAGGATCCCCTCGCGGGCGGAGACGATGACCGGGACCAGGGCCTGGCCGGCCACGTTGGTGGCGGTGCGGATCATGTCCAGGATCGGGTCGATCGCCATCAGCAGGCCGACGCCCGCGAGCGGCAGGCCCAGCGTGGACAGGGTCAGCGTCAGCATGACCGTGGCGCCGGTCAGACCGGCCGTCGCCGCAGAGCCGATGACCGAGACGAAGACGATGAGCAGGTACTCCTTGATGCCCAGCTGCACGTCGAAGATCTGCGCGATGAAGATCGCGGCGAGCGCCGGGTAGATCGCGGCGCAGCCGTCCATCTTCGTGGTGGCGCCGAACGGGACGGCGAAGGAGGCGTACTCCTTCGGGACGCCGAGGCGCTCGGTGACCTTCTGGGTGACCGGCATGGTGCCGACCGAGGAGCGGGAGACGAAGGCGAGCTGGATGGCCGGCCAGGCGCCCTTGAAGAACTGCAGGGGGCTGACCTTGGCGACCGTGGCGAGCAGCAGCGGGTACACGCCGAACATCACCAGGGCGCAGCCGATGTAGATGTCGGCGGTGAAGGTCGCGTACTTGCCGATGAGATCCCAGCCGTACGTGGCGATCGCGGTGCCGATCAGGCCGACGGTGCCGATGGGGGCGAGGCGGATGACCCACCACAGGGCCTTCTGGAGCAGTTCGAGCACGGACTCGGCGAGGTCGAGGACCGGCTTCGCCTTGCCGCCGAGCTGGAGCGCGGCGATACCGGCCACGACGGCCAGGAAGACGATCTGAAGGACCTTCAGCTCGGTGAACGGCGTGACGATGTCCGTCGGCACGATCCCGGTCAGGAAGTCGATCCAGGAGCCGGTCTTCTTCGGCTCCTTGCCGTCGGCCGCGGTGAGGCCGGTGCCCGCGCCCGGGTCGGTCAGCAGGCCGATGGCGATGCCTATGCCGACCGCGATCAGCGAAGTGATCATGAACCAGAGCAGGGTGCGCGAGGCGAGCCGCGCGGCGTTGTTGACCTTCCGCAGGTTGGTGATGGACACCAGGATCGCGAAGAAGACGAGCGGGGCGATGGCCAGCTTCAGCAGCTGGACGAAGATGTCGCCGGTCTTCTCGAGGGTGGTGCCGAGCCAACTGACGTCCTGGCTGCGGGCGATCCAGCCGAGCAGGACGCCCAGGACCAGACCGGCGATGATCTGGGCCCAGAACGGGAACTTGAACGAGGCCTTGGCGGGAGCCTGGGCCTGGGGCGACGCGGACACGGACACGCTCCTGGAATGACGCACGAAGACAGGGGGACTGCGGGGAAGGGGGTGGTGCGGTGCGGCGGCAGCCAGAAGACGGCCGGCCGGGACCGCTGCTGTATCGATTCAGCGCACGAGGCGGATCAACAGCAACAGGCCGCGGTCGCGCGGCGGCAGAGGTCGACGTCCAGGCGCGCCACGAGCGGGACGCTCACGGTCGTCGGGTGCGCAGCTGTGGTCAACATGTTGAACACGCTAACACTTCCCCTTTGAGAATCTCAAAGGGGTTCTTTGAGACGGGGAAACACGACCGCCCCGGCGCTGCGGGCGGTTGACCCGGCGCCGGGGCGGTCCGTGTGTGAGGAAGCCGACGTGGGGGCGGTGCGGCCCCGGTGCCCCTACGAGTTCACGCGCACGGCGTCGTCGGCCGCGTCCTCCTGGCTGCGGTTCGCGGCGAGCTTCTGCTTCGCGCCCGCGACCCGGCCGGAGATCTGCGCGGACATTTCGTCGCGCTGCTTGCGCAGCAGCACGAAGGACAGCGGTGCGGACAGGACGAGCGCCAGCAGCACGACCCAGGCGAAGTTGGCGTCCCCGAGCCCGGCGGGCACCCAGCCGAGGCGGACCAGGACGGCGACGAGGACGAGGCATCCGACGAAGATGCCCAGACGCATCGCGGTGTAGCGGATCGTCGCGCTCGGCTTGAGGGACACGGTGACCCCTTCTTTCTGGTCTTCGTACGGCGGCACGTGCCCGTCCAGTGAAGCACGCCGGTCCCCCGCCCCCGTCCCCTGGGGTCGTCGCCCGGGCGGCTCCGCGGCGCCTCAGTACAGCGGCAACAGCATCGTGATGTCGTCGCGGTCGTCCCCGGGGGCGACGCGGATGGCGTCGGGGACGCGCCCGACCTCCTTGTAGCCGCAGGCCTCGTAGAAGCGCTCCAGGCCCATGCCGCCGCGGCAGCCGAGGCGGATCGCCTCGATGCCCTCGAGGGAGCGGGCCGCCCCGGCCACCGCGTCCATCAGGTCGCGGCCGTACCCCTTGCCCTGGTGGCGCGGGTGGACCATGACCGTGTACGCCCACACCCAGTGCAGCTGGAGCCGGTGCGTGTTGCGGGTCAGGAACGCGGCCGCGGCGACCTCGCCCGCCCCGTCGTGCCCGACGAGGAGCCGGCTGCCCCCGTCGGCGACGGCGGCGAGCTGCTTGATGAGCGCCGGGCGGATGTCGTCGGCGGTGACCGGGGGGACGAAGCCCACGGCGCCGCCGGCGTTGGAGACGTCGGCCCACAGCGACAGGACGCCCTCGCGCAGGGCGGGATCGATGACCGGATCCACAGTGAAAGTAAGGGTCACGAATGAAGATTATCCATTACCTTCGCCGCCGGCAACGAAGAAACCCCGGTCCGCACCGCGGACCGGGGCTCCCACTCGCCTGGACGTCAGACGCGCATCGCCTGCGGCGTCTCGCGCAGCCCGGCGTCCGGGCCGGGGTACTCGCGGATGATCTCGTAGCGCGTGTTGCGCTCGACCGGGCGGAAGCCCGCCTCGCGGATCAGCTCGAGCAGGTCCTCGCGGCCCAGCTTGTTCGGGGTGCCGTAGTTGTCCGCGTCATGCGTGATCTTGTACTCGACGACCGAGCCGTCCATGTCGTCCGCGCCGTGCTGCAGCGCGAGCTGGGCGGTCTGCACACCGTGCATCACCCAGAACACCTTGACGTGCGGCACGTTGTCGAAGAGCAGGCGGGAGACCGCGAAGGTCTTCAGGGCCTCGGCGCCCGTCGCCATCGTCGTGCGCGCCTGGAGCTTGTTGCGGACCTTGCCGTCCTGCATGTCCACGAAGTCGTGCTGGTAGCGCAGCGGGATGAAGACCTGGAAGCCGCCGGTCTCGTCCTGGAGCTCGCGCAGCCGCAGCACGTGGTCCACGCGGTGGCGCGGCTCCTCGATGTGCCCGTACAGCATCGTCGACGGGGTCTTCAGGCCCTTCGCGTGCGCCAGCCGGTGGATGCGCGACCAGTCCTCCCAGTGGGTGCGGTGGTCGACGATGTGCTGGCGGACCTCCCAGTCGAAGATCTCCGCGCCGCCGCCGGTGAGCGACTCCAGGCCGGCCTCGATCAGCTCGTCCAGGATGTCCGAGGCGGACATGCCGGAGATGGTCTCGAAGTGGTGGATCTCCGTCGCCGTGAACGCCTTCAGCGAGACGTTCGGCAGCGCCTTCTTCAGCTCGGACAGCGAGCGCGGGTAGTAGCGCCACGGCAGGTTCGGGTGCAGGCCGTTGACGATGTGCAGCTCGGTGAGGTTGTCGTTCTCCATGGCCTTGGCCAGGCGCACGGCCTCCTCGATGCGCATCGTGTACGCGTCCTTCTCGCCCGGCTTGCGCTGGAACGAGCAGTACGCGCACGAGGCGGTGCACACGTTCGTCATGTTGAGGTGGCGGTTGACGTTGAAGTGGACGACGTCACCGTTCTTGCGCGTGCGCACCTCGTGGGCGAGGCCCCCGAGCCAGGCCAGGTCGTCCGACTCGTAGAGGGCGATGCCGTCCTCACGGGTCAGCCGCTCGCCGGAGCGGACCTTCTCCTCCAGCTCGCGCTTGAGCCCAGCGTCCATCAGGCGGTCGCCTCCTCTAGATGCCTGTCCTGCAACCCGACCCCACCGTACTCTCAGCTCTCTTCGGGCAGTTCCCCGACCCGGTTCTCCCACTTCGTGGAGAGCACGATGGTCGTGCGCGTGCGGGAGACGCCCTTGGTGCCGGAGAGCTTGCGGATGATCTTCTCCAGGCCGTCCACGTCGTTGGCGCGCACCTTCAGCATGAAGGAGTCGTCACCCGCGATGAACCAGCAGTCCTCGATCTCCGCGAGGTCGCGCAGGCGCCGGGCCACGTCCTCGTGGTCCGCGGCGTCGGAGAGGGAGATGCCGATCAGCGCGGTCACGCCGAGGCCGAGCGAGGCCGCGTCCACGGTGGCGCGGTAGCCGGTGATGACACCTGCCGACTCCAGCCGGTTGATGCGGTCGGTGACGCTGGGGCCGGAGAGGCCCACGAGACGGCCCAGCTCCGCGTACGAGGCACGACCGTTCTCGCGAAGTGCCTGGATGAGCTGCCTGTCCACCGTGTCCATTACGTGGAGCCTTCCATTATTCGGCGATCCTGCAAGTCTAGGTATAGAATCTAAGGCACACAGGGTCAACGCCCTGTGAATCTTTCAACAGATCAATGACGATCTTCAGGAGTGGTTCACCGTGTACACGATCGAGATGGCCTACGCGCACATGCGACAGCTTCAGGAGCTGGCCAACCGATCCCGCACCGACCAGCCGTCCGCCGCGCACCGCGTCGACAAGACCCGCAGGCCGCGCACCGCCAAGAAGCGCTAGTCACCGGGGCGGGCGCCACCGAGCTCCCCCTCCCAACGGCGGTACAGCCGGTGCGGCACCCCTGCCGCGTCGAGCACCCGCCCCGCGACGAAATCCACCAGATCCTGGATGTGCGTCGCACCCGCGTAGAACGCCGGAGAGGCGGGCAGCACGACCGCGCCCGCCTCGTCCAGCGTCACCAGGTGCTTCAGCGTCTGCCCGTTCAGCGGGGTCTCCCGCACCGCGACCACCAGTCGGCGCCGCTCCTTGAGCGTCACGCTCGCGACGCGCTGGAGCAGGTCCTTCGACAGCCCGAGCGCCACCCCCGCCACGCAGGCCGTGGACGCCGGCACGATCAGCATCCCCTTGACGGGGTACGAGCCCGAGCTCGGGCCGGCCGCCAGGTCCCCGGCAGCCCAGTAGCGGACGTCGGCCAGTTCCGGACGGGCGAAGGAGGCGGGCTTGCCGTCCGCGCCGCGCTCCAGCCACTCCGCCAGGTCCTGCCGCCAGTGCGCGTCGCGGAAGGCGATCCCGGTCTCGTCCAGCAGGGTCAGCCGCGAGGCCCGGCTCACCACCAGGTCGACGCTCTCCCCCGCCGCGAGCAGCCCGCGGAGCACCGCCGCCGCGTACGGCGTCCCGGAGGCACCGGAAACCCCCACCACCCACGGGGTGCGCTTGCGCTCAGTCATACCTCCGAGACTATCCGGCCACCGTGCGCGGGCACTCGCTAAGGTGGCCGCACGTTCCAGAGGGTGGGACGGCACGGGGGGGAAGATGGACACGACCACGAGACCGGCGACCGACGGGGCCTGGACGCAGGGCGACCGGGCGAAGGCCGCCGCCCAGCTGATGCTGGGCTGGGTGGCCCTGCTGTGGGTGATCGAGGCGGTCGATTTCGCCACCGGGCACGCGCTGGACTGGTACGGGATCCTGCCGCGCGACGCCGACGGCCTCGGCGGCATCCTCACCGCCCCGTTCCTGCACTTCGGCTTCGGGCACGTGGCGGCCAACAGCGTCCCGCTGCTGGTCTTCGGCTTCGTCGCGGCCCTCAGCGGGATACGCCACTTCCTCGCGGTCAGCGCGCTGATCATCCTGGCCGACGGGATCGGCATCTGGCTGATCGCGCCCCCGAACACGATGACCGCGGGCGCCTCGGGCCTGATCTTCGGCCTCTTCGGCTACCTCGTGGTCCGCGGCTTCGTCGAACGGCGGGCCCTCGGCATCGCGGTGGGCGTGGTGATCGCCGCGATCTGGGGCGGCTCCTTCTTCCTCGGCATCCTGCCCACGAACACAGAGGTCAGCTGGCAGGGCCACCTCTGCGGGCTCGCGGCGGGCGTGGTGACGGCCCTGTACTTCCGCCGCCCGGCACCCCGTCCACCGGCTCTGCTCAGCTGACGGCCGAGGGGTCGACGGGCAGGACGGACGTGTCCAGGGAGAGCTTCCCGATGCCGCTCTCCACGACGACCGTCCCCCCGTACGGAATCACGTCCCGGCCCCGGTAGCCGTCCGGCCCCGGGTTCCACAGGGTCGTGCACTGGGCCTTGTACGGGTCGAAGATCAGGTAGTTCGGGATCCCGTGGCGGGCGTAGGCGCGATCCTTGACCTCGTAGTCGTTGTGGACGGTGCTCGGGGAGACGACCTCGATGGCGAGCTCGATCAGGTCCGGCGGGTAGGCGCCGAGGTTCTTGTCGGCCTCCGCCTTCGGAATCACGGCCAGATCGGGACAGAATTCGTTGTCTCCGTCGAAGGGGATCGCGACGTCGCTGAGGAAGCCCCACTCGCCCTGCAGCTGAGGCTTCAGCGCACTCCACAGCTCCCATATGGTCGCGTTGTGGTGTGGCTTCAGGGGACTCATCACGATGGCGCCCTCGACCATCTCCATCCGGTAGCCCGGGAACATGTCCTCGAACCGGCTGAGCTGCGAGTGCAGGCGGTCGCTCTCCGAGACGGTCACGTCGGCCTCCCTGTCCATGCACTCGATGGTAGGCCGCACGGTGGCTACAGGGTCAGACCCCGAACCACGAGATCGAGCAAGGCACACACGAACAGGGCAATCCCGATGAACCCGTTGACCGTGAAGAAGGCGCGGTTCAGCCGGGAGAGGTCGTGCGGCTTCACGATGCTGTGCTCGTAGAAGAAGGCGCAGACGACGATCAGCAGGCCGGCCCAGAAGAACGTCCCCGCGTCCGTGGCGAGGGCGAACCAGACCAGCAGGGCGGTGGTCACGGCGTGCGCGCCGCGGGCCCCCCACAGGGCGGCCGGGACGCCGAAGCGGGCCGGGACGGACTTGACGCCCTCCGCGCGGTCCGCGGCGACGTCCTGGCTGCCGAAGATCAGGTCGAAGCCGCCGATCCACACGCCCACCGCGAGGCCGAGGATGACCGCGTCCCAGGACCACTCGCCGGTGACGGCCAGCCAGGCTCCGATGGGCCCTATGGCCTGGGCCAGGCCCAGGATGGCGTGCGGGAAGTTCGTGAACCGCTTGCCGTACGGGTACACCACCATCGGTATCACCGCGACGGGGGCCAGCGCGAAGCAGAGCGGGTTCAGCAGCGCCGCCGAGCCGAGGAAGACGACGAGCGCGATCCCCGCACCGGTCCACGCCGACCGCACCGAGACCGCTCCGGTGACCAGCTCGCGGCCCGCCGTACGGGGGTTGCGGGCGTCGATCTCGCGGTCGATGATCCGGTTGGCGGCCATGGCGAAGGTCCGCAGGCCCACCATGCAGACGGTGACCAGCAGCAGCGTGCCCCAGTGCACGCTGCGGTCGAGCCGGAACATGGCGGTGAGCGCGGCGATGTAGGCGAAGGGCAGCGCGAAGACCGAGTGCTCGATCATCACCAGCCGCAGGAACGCCCTGATCTTGTTGGTGGCCTCGGGTGCGGGCCCGGGCCCGACCACTCCGTCGGCGGTGGTCATCATGCGAGGCTCCTGCGGAACGTTTCGAGGTCGGCCAGCAGCTCCGGCGCCGGGAGCGCGCCGAGCTCCAGGGTCTGCGCCGCGGCGGCGTCTTCCGGCGGGGCGACGTGGGCGGTGACCACCCAGGCCCCGCCGGAGGGGCGGCCGTCGAGGCGCAGGAAGTTCCCGGCCTCGACGGTGAACGGCTCACCGGCCGCCAGGGCGCGCTGGAGCTGTTCCGCGAAGGCGTCCGCCTCGACGTCCCGCGCGCCGGGCAGTTCGAAGCCGCCGCCCTCGTCGTCCGCGTCGTCGAACATCACGGCCCAGGTGTCGCCGGGTCCCGCGAACTCCTCGGGGCTCACGCCCGCCTCCTCGGCGGCGATGAGCACCCCGGGCTGGGTCGGGTCGATCTCCGGACGCGCCAGGGCCACGTACGCCGACCCGGTGCCGAGGTAGAGCTCCGGGCCCTCCACTGCGATCGGGCTCACAGTCCGTACTCCTTCCAGCGCCGGTCCACGAGTGCGGCCGTCGCCGGGTCGGACTCGACCATGTCGGGCCAGCCGCCGTCGCGGGTGTAGCCCTCCTCGGGGAGCTTCTTGGTGGCGTCGATGCCCGCCTTGCCGCCCCAGAACTGCTGGTACGAGGCGTGGTCCAGGTGGTCCACCGGCCCCTCGACCACGGTCAGGTCGCGGGAGTAGTCCGTGTTGCCGAGGGCCCGCCAGGACACCTCGTGCAGGTCGTGGACGTCGCAGTCGGCGTCCACCACGATGATCAGCTTGGTCAGCGACATCATGTGCGCGCCCCAGATGGCGTGCATGACCTTCTGCGCGTGCTTGGGGTACTTCTTGTCGATCGAGACGATCGCGCAGTTGTGGAAGCCGCCCGACTCGGGCAGGTGGTAGTCCACGATGTCCGGCACGATGATCTTGAGGAGCGGCAGGAAGAAGCGTTCCGTCGCGCGGCCCAGCGGGCCGTCCTCGGTCGGCGGGCGGCCCACCACGATCGACTGCAGCAGGGGGCGCTTGCGCATGGTCACGCAGTCGATCTTCAGCGCGGGGAACGGCTCCTGCGGGGTGTAGAAGCCGGTGTGGTCGCCGAAGGGGCCCTCCGGGAGCATCTCGCCGGGCTCCAGCCAGCCCTCGATGACGACCTCGGCGTTCGCCGGGACCTGGAGCGGCACGGTCTTGCAGTCGACCATCTCGATCCGCTTGCCGGCGACGAACCCGGCGAAGAGGTACTCGTCGATGTCGCCGGGCAGCGGCGCGGTCGACGCGTACGTCACCGCGGGCGGGCAGCCGAAGGCGATCGCGACCGGCAGCCGCTCGCCGCGCTTGGCGGCGACCGCGTAGTGGTTGCGGCTGTCCTTGTGGATCTGCCAGTGCATGCCGATGGTGCGCTTGTCGTGGCGCTGGAGGCGGTAGAGCCCGAGGTTGCGCACGCCCGTCTCGGGGTGCTTGGTGTGGGTGAGGCCCAGGTTGAAGAAGGAGCCGCCGTCCTTGGGCCAGGTGAAGAGGGCCGGGAGCCGGTCGAGGTCCACGTCGTCGCCGGTGAGGACGACCTCCTGGACGGGCGCGGCGTCGCCCTTCACCTTCTTCGGCGGCACGTGCACCATCGAGCCGAGCTTGCCGAAGGCCTCGCGGACGCCGACGAAGCCCTGCGGGAGCTCCGGCTTGAGCAGGCCGCCGATCTTCTCGCTGATCTCGCCGTACGACTTCAGGCCGAGCGCCTTCAGCAGGCGGCGGTCGGTGCCGAAGACGTTCATGGCCAGCGGCATCGCCGAGCCCTTGACGTTCTCGAAGAGCAGGGCCGGGCCCCCGGCCTTGTTCACTCTGTCGACGATCTCCCCCACCTCGAGATGGGGGTCCACTTCGGCCTTGATGCGCTTGAGGTCGCCCTCCCGCTCCAGAGCCCGGAGCAGCGAGCGGAGATCGTCGTAAGCCATAGGGGCAAGTATCCGTCACCAACTACCCTTGAAGGGTCACCGGGGCCCCGTGCGGGCCCGCCGTCACTGCCCGGGAGTCGGTCCCACACCGTGCTGCGCTATCTGCCCTTCCTGCTGATCATCGCGCTGACCATCTACGCCTTCATCGACTGCCTGAACACGCCGGAGGAAGAGGTCAAGCACCTCCCCAAGGTGGTCTGGGTGATCATCATCCTGCTCTTCTCGATCGTCGGGCCGGTGGTGTGGCTGTTCGCGGGCAAGAAGCGGGCGGCGATCGGGGGCGGCCGGGCGCCGCGCCGGGCCCAGTGGGTCGCACCCGACGACAACCCGGAGTTCCTCAAGTACCTGCGCGAGGAGCAGGAGAGGGGCCGGGACAAGGACAAGGGCTCGGACTGAGCCGCGCCGCGGCCGGCTGTGGAACACGTTCAGCCGGAGAGGGACGCGTAGTCCTCGCGCAGCGCGACCCAGTGGGTGTCGGTCCAGGCGGCCCAGTTCGCGGGCCGTCCCTCGAGCGCGGACTCCAGCAGCTCGAAGTGCTCGTGCCAGCCGGCCAGGCAGTCCAGCCGCTCGCCGTCGGGTCCGCCCCGCTCGTTCACGAAGCGGATGACCGTCGAGTCGGTCCCGACCGGTTCCAGGTGGAAGCGGATCCGCTCGTGCACGGTCAGCGTGTACTCCACGACCCGTTCGACGTCCCAGGCCGTGACCCGGCCGGTGGCCACCGTGCCGGTGTTCGGCCAGCGCAGCGTGACCGCCCCGCCGAGCCGGCGCTCCAGGACCTGCGCCTCGGCCAGCCAGCCGCGCAACCCCTCCGGCGTGGTCAGGGCCGGCCACAGCGCTTCGTAGGCGTACGGCAGGTGGAGTTCGAACCGGATCCGCCAGCGGTCCTCGCCGCGGCTCTCGCTGGTGCCATGACTCACAGCAGGCATGACACCAGCGTCCCACTCCTGCCGGTCAGACGCCCGCGTACGAGTGCTTGCCGCTGAGCAGGATGTTCACGCCGTAGTAGTTCCAGATCCAGCAGGCGAAGGCGAAGAGCGCCAGGTAGGCGGCCTTGCGGCCCTTCCAGCCCGCGGTGGCCCGCGCGTGCAGGTAGCAGGCGTACGCCACCCAGGTCACGAAGGACCAGACCTCCTTGGGGTCCCAGCCCCAGTAGCGGCCCCAGGCGTCGCCCGCCCAGATCGCGCCCGCGATGATCGTGAAGGTCCACAGCGGGAAGACGGCCGCGTTGATGCGGTACGAGAACTTGTCGAGCGAGGCCGCCGAGGGCAGCCGCTCCAGCACCGAGGAGGCGAACTTCCCCGGCTTGCCGCCGCCCGCGAGCTTGGCCTCGTAGGAGTCGCGGAAGAGGTAGAGGACCGCTCCGGCCGCGCCGATGTAGAACACGGCGCCGCAGAAGATCGCGGTGGAGACGTGGATCCACAGCCAGTACGAGTGCAGGGCCGGGACCAGCTGGTCGCTCTCGGTGTAGAGCCAGGTGACGGCGATGCCGAGGTCCAGCAGGACGGTGGTCACCAGGATCAGGCCGAGCCAGCGGACGTTCTTCTTCAGCGCGAGCAGCACCAGGTACGCGCCGACGGCCACCGTGGAGAAGGTGATCGAGAACTCGTACATGTTGCCCCAGGGGGCCCGCTGCACCGACATCGCGCGGGACACGACGCCCGCCGCCTCCAGGACGAAGGCGAGGGCGGTCAGCGAGACCGCGATCCGCCCGTACAGGTCGCCCTGCTCGGTGCCGCCCGCCGCGCCCGGGCCGTCGGGCACGTCACGGGTGCCCGCGGCGGAGCGGGTGACGATCTTCGGCTTGTCGAGGACGGCCGTACTGCCCCCCTTGCCCCGGACGTGCACGGCGGGGGCGGCGGCGCCCGCGGCAGGGGTCAGCGCGGCGGCCGTACGGGCCACCTTGCTGCGGCTGCCGAAGGTCCACTCGGCGATGTGCGCGAAGAAGGCGAGCATGTAGACCGCCATCGACGAATAGACCAGGTAATTGCTGATCTGAGCCAGGTTCTCGTTGGCTGCGGCAGCGAGCGGGGTCATCCGCGCTCTCCTTCGGGGGTTTCTTCGACAGGTTTCGAGGAATCGGCGGGGCCGGCGGGCGTCGCGGTCGGCGCCTGCTCGTGCAGCGTGGCGGCGAGCCCGGCCAGTTCCTCCGGGAGCCTGGCGGACTCGCTGCGGCCGAGGCCCGCCATCTCGACGACGGTGACACCGTCCGCGCCGCTCGCCGCGCGGACCCAGATCCGGCGGCGCTGGATGAACAGCGATCCGGCCAGGCCCGCGATCGCGGCGATCGCGCCCGCCAGGGCGAGGCCGCTGCCGGGCTGGTGGGTGACGGAGAAGGTGGCCCAGCGCTCGATGCTCTCGAACTTCACGCTGCCCGCCCCGTCCGGCAGCTCCATCGACTCGCCGGGCAGCAGCATCTTGGCGAGCGGGTCGCCGTTCTCCTTGGTGAACTGCTGCATCTTGGTCGTGTTCAGCTGGTACACGTTCTGCGGCAGGCCCGAGTCCACGCCGAGGCTGCCGTGGTAGGCGTTCAGGGCGATGACGGGGAAGTTGGCGGCCGGGAACTGGGAGAGCATCGTGCCCTTGCCCTTGCCCGCGAACGTCGGCACGAACTGGGCGGAGAAGCCGAGCTGCTCCTTGTCGCCGTTCTTGTTCCGGTAGCCGTCGGTGACCTTGATGGCGCCGGCCGAGGTGAGGTTCGCGTCCTGCGGCAGCATCGGCACGGCGTCCTTGTAGATCACCTTGCCGGTGGGGTCGGTCACCGAGATGACCGGCGCGTACCCGTGGCCGAGCAGGTAGACCTTGGAGCCGTCGATCTCGAGGGGCTTGTTGACCTCGATCTCGGCCTTCTTGGGTGCGCCGTGGGCGCCCTCGCTGTAGGTGACGTACGCCTTGAAGTCGCGCGGGGTGCCCTTCTGCGGGCCGCTCTCCTCGAAGGTGGCGTCGAACTTGTCCAGGGTGAAGCTGAAGGGCGGCAGGTCGTCGGGGTCGAACATGCTGCCCGACTTGAAGTCGTCGTACTGGGTGAGCGTGTTGGAGAAGCCGCCGCCGCGCAGGACGAGCTTGCCGCCCTCGGACATGAAGAGCTTGCCCCAGGCGAAGGCCACGAGCATCACGATGAGCGCGACGTGGAAGACCAGGTTCCCGGCCTCGCGCAGGTAGCCCTTCTCCGCGGCGACGTGGCCCGGGCCGGTCTCGGTGCGGAAGCGGCGCGCGCCGAGCAGGGCCTTCGCGTGGGCGAGGACCTCCTCGGGGGACTTCTCGGTGCGCCAGGTGGTGTGGGCGGGGAGCCGGTCGAGCCGGCGGGGGGCGGCCGGGGGGCGGCCCCGGAGCTGGCCGACGAACTGCCAGGAGCGGGGCAGGATGCAGCCGATGAGCGAGACGAACAGCAGGATGTAGATCGCGGAGAACCAGAACGACGTGTAGACGTCGAAGAGCTGGAGCTTCTCGGCGACGGTCACCCAGGAGGCGTGGGTGTCCTTCCACTGCTCGACCTTCATCAGGTCGACGGAGTTCTGCGGGATGAGCGAGCCGGGGATCGCGCCGAGGGAGAGCAGGAAGAGCAGGATCAGCGCCACCCGCATGGAGGTGAGCTGGCGCCAGGTCCAGCGAGCCCAGCCGATCACGCCGATGCCGACGGGACCGCCGTCCTCGAGCGGGGCGGTGGAGAGCTGGGAGCCGGCCGCGGCCTCGGCGGGGTCCGCCGCGGCGGGCTCGGCCGGCTCGTGCGGCGCCTCGGTGGACGCGTTGTCTGTCGTACTCATGTCCGTGTAGTCCTCAGATCCCCACCGTGAAGCCTTGGGTCCAGCTCTGCATGTCGCTGACGATGCTGTCCCACATTCCTGTGACGAGCAGCAGGCCGGTGAGGATCAGCATGCCGCCGCCGATGCGCATCACCCACGCATAGTGCTTCTTCACCCAGCCGAATGCGCCGAGCGCCTTGCGGAAGGCGATCGCGGCGAGGATGAACGGCAGGCCGAGGCCGAGGCAGTAGGCGACGGTCAGCAGGGCCCCGCGGCCCGCGCTCGCCTGGTCGATGGACAGGGTGTTGACGGCGGCGAGGGTCGGGCCCATGCAGGGGGTCCAGCCGACGCCGAAGAGCACGCCCAGCAGGGGCGCTCCGACGAGGCCGGCCGTCGGCTTCTTGTGGAAGCGGAACTCCCGCATCGTCAGACCCGGGATCGCCCCCATGAAGAAGAGCCCCATGACGATCACCAGGCCGCCCAGGACCCGGGAGATGATCTCCTTGTTCTCCTGGAGGCTCTCGCCGAAGTAGCCGAAGAGGGCTCCGGTGGAGACGAAGACGGCGGTGAACCCCGCGATGAACAGGCTCGCGCCCGCCAGCATCCGGCCGCGCCGGGCCTCGGCGAGGTCGGCGCCGCTGACGCCGGTCACGTAGGAGAGGTAGCCGGGGACGAGCGGGAGGACGCAGGGCGAGAAGAAGGAGACCAGGCCGGCGAGGACCGAGATGGGCAGGGCGAGCAGCAGGGCGCCGTTGAGGACCGTCGTGTTCACGCCGGACCGCTCACTTCTCCGCGAGGATCGGGTCGATCATCGAGCGCAGGGTCTCGTCGTCGATCGCGACCAGGGCGCGGGCGGCGATCCTGCCCTGCTTGTCGAGGACGATCGTCGAGGGGATGGCCTGCGGGTTGAGCGTGCCCTTGGGGAAGCGCAGCATCAGCTTCCCGTCGGGGTCGTAGAAGCTCGGGTAGGTGATCCCGTAGTCCGCCTCGAAGGACGCCGCGTTCTGCTTGCTGTTGTCGCGGGTGTTGATGCCGACGAAGGCCACGTCCTGGCCGGCGTCGGCGAGCTCCTTGGAGACCTTCGCGAAGTAGGGGGCCTCCTGGCGGCACGGCGGGCACCAGGAGCCCCACACGTTGAGGACGACGACCTTGCCCTTGAGGGCGGTGGTGTCGAGGGCCTTGCCGTCGACGCTCGCGCCGTCGAGCCTGGGGGCCTCGGTGCGCTCCCCCTGGTCGACGCGGGAGATGCCGTTGGTGCCCGTGACGTAGTTGCCGCCGGAGCTGCCGGTGGGCTTGCCGCCGCCGTCCGAACCGGTGCACGCCGTCAGGGTGAGGGCGCCCGCGACGGTCACCGCGGTCAGCAGGAGGGCGCGGCCGCCGGTCGAGCGGCGTCGGGGGGCGCGGCTAAGGCTCATGTGAAAAGTTTCGCATGGGCGATATGCGGATCTACCGCACCCCCCGAGGGGCCGTGAAGGTGCTGGTCAGCCCGGTCAGGCGGCGGCGAGGTACGAGGCCCAGCCGACGGCGGGCGACTGGCCGGGGCCGAGCGCGCGCAGCTTGGCGAGCACGCCGGGGTCCTGGACGTCCAGCCAGTCGGTGAACTGCCGGAAGGATACGAGCCGTACATCCCTTTTGTCCGCCATGCCCTTGAGGGCTTCCTCGACGGCGTCCATGTAGATGCCGCCGTTCCACTCCTCGAAGTGGTTGCCGATGAACAGCGGCGCGCGGTTGGTCTCGTAGGCCCGCCGGAATCCGCCGAGGTAGGTGGCGGTGGCCTGGGCGCGCCAGCCCGGGTAGTGGGCGGGGACGCCCCTGGTGGTGTTCTTCGACTGGTTGGCGAGGATGTTGTAGTCCATCGACAGCACCTCGAAGGAGTGCCCCGGGAAGGGCAGGGACTGCAGCGGCAGGTCCCACACGCCCGCCTTCTTCACCGGCCAGACCTGCAGCCCGCCGGGCGAGCTGGAGTCGTAGCGCCAGCCGAGCTCCCGGGCGGTGGGCAGCAGGTTGTCCTGGCCGAGCAGACACGGGGTGCGGGCGCCGGCCAGTTCCTTGCGGTAGTCGAACGGCAGGGGTTCGACGTCGGTGAAGCCGGTGTTCGTGCGCCAGTTGGTGACGAAGGACACGGCCTGGTCGATCTCGCTGCGCCAGTCGTCCGGGGTCCACCTGCCGACCGAGCCGGAGCCGCCGCAGAAGTGGCCGTTGAAGTGGGTGCCTATCTCGTGTCCGTCGAGCCAGGCCTGGCGGACGCAGGCGAGGGTGGCGCGGACGTTCTCGTCCCTGAGGTAGCCGATGTCCGAGGCCCCGGCGGGGTTGTTCGGCGGCCGGTAGAGGCTCTTCTTGGACTCGGGCAGGAGGTAGATGCCGGAGAGGAAGAAGGTCATGGCCGCGCCGTGGTCCTTGGCGAGCTTGAGGAAGCGCGGGAAGAGGCCGTTGCCGATCTCTCCGGCGCCGTCCCAGCTGAACACGACGAACTGCGGCGGGGTCTCGCCCGGCTGGAGGGGCACGGGCTTGTCGGGCTGGTGCGGCTGCGGGCCGGTGTCGGCGGTGGACCCGTCACCGATCGGCTTGGCCGGCCCCGAACCGGAGGGCGCGGTGGCCAGCGGGCCGGGTTTGCCCGGACCGGATCCTCCGACGCCGCAGCCCGCGATGCCCGCGGCCGCGGCGCCCAGTCCCAGCCCGAGCACTCCCCTTCGACTGAAGTCGCGCATGTCACCGTCCCGTCGTCAGACGCCAAGGCTTACGTTCCGTCATATAAACGGACAATTAGCCTGAGCTTGTGCGCTGACACGGTGATTCCCGCGCTTCTTGTATTTATTTAGGCAAAGCTGTAACGGATCGTCACAGAATGTGGATCACCAGACCCGCGCCGGCCGTGGAGGACCGCGCCACGCGTCCACAGGCTGTGGATCAGGCGCCGAAGGCCTTCGACTTCCCCTTCACCGGCTTGGCCCCGGCCAGCAGGTGCGCCGGCACGAGGTCCCGGGCCGGCTCGCTGTAGCCCACCGACACCAGCTGGTCGCCCTGGTAGGTGAAGGACGTCATCGAGGCGAGCGTGCACTGGCGGCGGCGCGGGTCGTGCCACAGCCGGCGCTTCTCCGCGAAGCTGCGCACGATCCAGATCGGCAGCTGGTGGCTGACCGCCACCGCCTCGTGGCCGCGGGCCGCGTCCCGCGCGGCCTCCAGCGCGCTCGTCATCCGGACCACCTGCTCGACGTACGGCTCGCCCCAGGAGGGCTTGAACGGGTTCGTCAGGTGCTTCCAGTTGCCGGGCTTGCGCAGCGCGCCGTCGCCGACGCCGAAGGTCTTGCCCTCGAAGACGTTCTCCGCCTCCAGCAGTCGCCGGTCGGTGGCCAGCTCCAGCCCGTGGCTCTTGGCGATCGGCGCCGCCGTCTCCTGCGCCCGCTCCAGCGGGGAGGACACCACGTAGGCGATGTCCCGGCCCTCCAGGTGCTCGGCGACCCGGTCGGCCATCTTCCGGCCCAGCTCCGACAGGTGGTAGCCCTCGCGGCGCCCGTAGAGGACCCCGTCCGGGTTGTGCACCTCGCCGTGCCGTACCAGGTGGACGACCGTGATCTCGCTGCTGCTCATGCGGTGGCCTCCGCGGCGGCACGGGCGGCGGCCGGCAGGGCGGCCGCGATCCGCTCGACCGCCCGCTCGTCGTGGGCGGTGGACACGAACCAGGACTCGAAGGCGGACGGGGGCAGGTAGACGCCCTGCGCCAGCATCGAGTGGAAGAACCCGTTGAAGCGGAAGCTTTCCTGCTTCTTCGCGTCGTCGTAGTTCCTGACCTCGTCCTCGGTGAAGAAGACGGAGAACATGTTGGACGCGGTCTGCAGCCGGTGCGCCACGCCCTCCTTGCTCAGCGCCGCGCCGACCAGGCCCTGGATCTCCTGCGAGACCGCGTCGACCTTGGCGTACGCGGCCGCGTCCAGCAGGCGCAGCTGCGCGAGGCCGGCGGCGGTGGCGATCGGGTTCCCGGACAGGGTGCCGGCCTGGTAGACGGGTCCGGCAGGGGCGAGGTGGCCCATCACGTCCGCCCGGCCGCCGAAGGCCGCGGCCGGGAAGCCGCCGCCCATGACCTTGCCGAAGGTCATCAGGTCCGGCTTGACCCCGTCGACCCCGTACCAGCCGGCGCGGGAGGTACGGAAACCGGTCATGACCTCGTCGGAGATGTACAGGGCGCCGTTCTCCCTGCAGAGGTCGGCGAGCCCCTGGTTGAAGCCCTCGGCCGGGGTCACCACGCCCATGTTGCCGGGCGCGGCCTCGGTGATCACGCAGGCGATCTCGCCGGGGTGCGCGGCGAACGCCGCCCGGACCGCCTCGAGGTCGTTGTAGGGCAGCACGATCGTGTCGCCCGCCTGCGCGCCCGTCACACCGGGGGTGTCCGGCAGCGCGAAGGTCGCGAGCCCGGAACCGGCGGCGGCCAGCAGCGCGTCCACGTGACCGTGGTAGCAGCCGGCGAACTTCACGACCTTGGCCCGACCGGTGAAACCGCGCGCGAGGCGGATCGCCGACATGGTCGCCTCGGTCCCCGACGACACCAGCCGCACCTGCTCGACGGGGTCGATCCGGGCGACGATCTCCTCGGCGAGCGCCACCTCGCCCTCGCCGGGCGTGCCGAAGGAGGTGCCGCGGGCGACGGCCGCCTGGACGGCCTCGATCACCTCGGGGTGGGAGTGGCCGAGGATCATCGGTCCCCACGAGCACACGAGGTCGACGTACTCGCGACCGTCGGCATCGGTGAGGTACGGACCGGTGCCGGACACCATGAACCGGGGCGTACCGCCCACGGCTCGGAAGGCGCGCACCGGAGAGTTCACGCCGCCGGGGGTCACGAGGGAGGCGCGCTCGAAGAGCGTCTGCGAAACTGGGGCTTCATACGGGTACGGGTAGCTCACACCAGCCATGGTCTCAGAGGCCGCGACAGACTTGCGGACGGGCGTTTCACCGCGCCGCCGCGGGGGAGGTCACTGCCATGATGATCAGGCTGCGTGGCGGGGGCCACGGGGCCGGGGCAAGCAATACCAGTCGGGTGGAGATATGCAACGCGGTGGTGGACCGGGCGAGGGTACGGACGGCCTGGACCCCCAGCGCGCCCGCGAGGCCCGCGAAGCCCGCCGCCGGGGCAAGCACCGCCGCCGCTCCACCGAGGCCGCCGACGCGGTCCCGGGTCCCCTGCAGGAGCCGGACGAGCTGCCCAGGGGTCGCGGCATGGGCGTGACGTACAAGTACTTCGGCGCCCCCGACGGCGCCACGGCCGCCCGCGTCCCGGTCACGATGCGCCCCGAGGAGCTCGGCGGCGACGAACTCGGCATGGGCGGCCTGTTCACCAAGATCAAGCCGGAGACGGTGGCCGCGATGGTCCTGACCGGCATCGAGGGCATACCCCTGCACCAGGTGCCGCCGCTGGAGCTGGTCGTCCTCCACCCCGACTACGCGGTGGTCAAGCTCCCCATGACCGTCGTCGACCCGCTCCGCGGCATCGGCGAGGAGTCGGTCGGCGCGGCCGCGTTCATCTGGTCCACGGTCCCGGACCGCGGCGGCCCGCGCGACGCGTTCAACGTCTACCAGCTGCTCCACGAATGGCAGGACTTCTCCCACCGCCTCCACGAGGCGGGCCACCAGCCGTACTGCCTGGTCTGGCCCTGAGCGTCTGGTCCGGCCCTGACCGCACGGGTCAGCCCGCGGCGGCGGGGCGGTAGAACTCCAGGGCGATGTCGTCCGGGTCCCTGAAGTTGAGGTGGAGCCCGCCCGGGTCCTCCACGATGCCCGAGTGCGCGATGCCCTGCTCGTCCAGCCTGGCCTCCCAGGCCTCCAGAGCGGCGCGGTCCGCGACGTGGAACGCGCAGTGGTCGAGTCCGACCCGGGCCGGGTCGAAGACGTCCGCGCGGCTGGTCGTCCGGTGCGTGCGGAAGCCGAGCACGAAGGCGGGGGAGGCGACGGCCATGAACGGGCCGACTTCGTCCTCCACGTCGACGACCGTCTGCGTGTCCAGCAGCTGGTTGTAGAACTCGGCGCTGCGTTTCACATCGCTCACCGACAGCATCAGGTGCCCGATTCCCAGGGTCTCCGGCATGGACGCCACCTCCTCGGGGTGGGTCGGTCGCCTCCCTTCCGATGCTACGCCGCACGTCCTGCCCGGACAGTCGGCGTCGGGCACCCTTGGACCCATGGAATCCGTGGTGCTGAACCCCTGGAGTGCCGGAGACTTCTGGCTGTTGGAGCGCAAGAACGAACCCGCCATGACCCGGTACCTGGGCGGGCCGGAGCCCGCGCGGAAACTGGCCGACCGGCAGCGGCGGTACGAGGCGCTCAGCGCCCGGGAGCCCGCGGCCGGGCGGATGTTCCGGGTGGCCCTGGCGGCCTCCGGGGAGAGCGTCGGCAGCGTCGGCTTCTGGGAGCGGGAGTGGCAGGGCGAGCAGGTCTACGAGACCGGCTGGGGCGTCCTGCCCGAGTTCCAGGGGCGCGGGCTGGCGGTGGCCGCGGTGAGGGAGCTCCTGGCCTACGCCCGGGCCCACGGCTCCCGCGACACCGTCCACGCCTTCCCCGGCACCGATCACGCGGCCTCCAACGCGGTCTGCCGCCGGGCGGGCTTCGCCTGCCTGGGCGAGGTCGCCTTCGAGTACCCGCCCGGCGTCCCCCACCCCAGCTTCGACTGGTGCTACCGGATCGGGGGCCTGGGCCTCACGGGGTCAGGATGATCCGGCCGCGCGTGCCCGGCGTCGCAAGGAGGGCATGGGCCTTCGCGGCGTCCGCCAGCGGGAAGACGTCCGCGACCCGCAGGCTCAGGGCGCCGTCGTCGACCAGGGCGACCAGGCGGGCCAGGTGCTCCCCGTCCGCGGCGACCTCCTGCTCCTCGACCCGGATCCCGCGCTCCGCCGCCGGGGCGGCGCCGGGTATCACCCCGACGTAGACCCCGCCGTCGCGGACGAAGCCGAGCGCGGCCTCCCCCAGCACCGCCATGTCGAGGACCCCGTCCACCGGCCCGGCCGGAGCCGCGCCGCGCGGAACGAAGGCCGCCGCGCCCAGCGACCGTACGAGCGCCTCGTCCTGCGCACCCGCCAGCGCCGTCACCACGAGGCCCGCCCGCGCCGCGAGCTGGACCGCGAGGCCGCCGACGACGCCCGCCGCGCCGGTGACGAGCACCGTGGACCCGGGGGCGAGGCCCAGCAGGTCCACCGCCCGGGCGGCGGTCAGCCCGCTCAGCGGCAGCGCCGCCGCGGCCACGTCGTCCACGGTGGCCGGCGCGGCTGCCACCGCCGAGGCGTCGAGCACCGCGTACTGCGCGTGCGTGCCGAGCGGCTTCACCGGCCCGTAGTGCAGCCCCACGACCCGGTCGCCGACGCTCCAGCCCGTCACGCCCCCGCCGGCCCCGGCTATCTCCCCGGCCACGTCCCAGCCGAGACCGAGCCGCTGTCCGGTCCCGCCGAAGACGCCGGCCCGCACCCCTGCGTCGACCGGGTTCAGCCCGGCGGCCCGCACCCGGACCAGCACCTGCCCCGCCGCCGGGCTCGGCACCGGCACCTCGGCCAGCTCGACCCGCTCCGGGCCGCCGAACCCGTCCACCACTGCCGCCCGCATCGTCTGCTCGTCGCTCATGTCGTCCACTCCCGTCGGTCCGTTCCGTGTGAGCACTAACCTAGGGAGAGGTACTCTCTTTTCGTAAGTACGCACTCCGGAGTGCGTACCCGACCCGGAAGTGGGCAACCCATGGCCACCCGCACCGCCGCAGCCCTCCGCGAAGAGGCCCGTTCCGCCTACGACGCCTTCCTCAAGGAGTGCCCCACCAGCCAGCTCCTCGCGCGCATCAGCGACAAGTGGGTCGGACTCATCGTCAGCGCCCTCGGCCAGGCCGAAGACCGCTCCATGCGCTACAGCGACCTCGGCCGCAAGATCCCCGGCGTCAGCCAGAAGATGCTCACCCAGACCCTCCGCTCCCTCGAACGCGACGGACTGGTCACCCGCACCGTCACCCCCACCGTCCCCGTCCGCGTCGACTACCGCCTGACCGACCTCGGCAGCAGCCTCGGCTGCCTCCTCTCCTCCGTGAAGATCTGGGCCGAAAACCACTTCGACGAGGTCAACGCCCACCGCGAGCGCTACGACCAGGCCGCCGCGACCTCGTAATTCCGGCGCGTCCCCCGCCCCGGCAGTGGCATGCTGACAGGGTGAACGGACCCGGCATTCAGCTCACCCTCGCCCCCGAACTGCGCCTGTTCGCCGCGCCCAGCCGGCGCGCCGAACGGGTACCGACCGCGACCGACGGCGCCTCCAGCCTCGGCCACGTCGTCGAATCGGCCGGCGTCCCGCTCACCGAAGTCGGCCGCCTCCTCGTCGACGGCCGCGAGGTACCCGTCTCCTACGTGCCGCAAGACGGCCAGTGCGTCGAGGTGTTCGGAGTCGAACGCCCCCAGCAGGTCCCGGGCGCGCCGCTGCGCTTCCTCCTCGACGTCCACCTCGGCACCCTCGCCCGCCGCCTGCGCCTGCTCGGCGTCGACGCCGCCTACGAGAACGAGGACATCGGCGACCCGGCCCTCGCCACCCGCTCCGCCGCCGAACAGCGCGTACTGCTCTCGCGCGACCGCGGACTGCTGCGCCGCCGCGAGATCTTCGCCGGCGCCTACGTCTACAGCGACAACCCCGACGACCAACTCCGCGACGTCCTCGGCCGGTTCGCCCCCGTACTCGCACCCTGGACCCGCTGCACCGCCTGCAACGGCCCGCTCCGCGAAGCCGACAAGGACAGCGTGGGCGACCGCCTGGAGCGCGGCACGCACCGCTCCTACGACGTCTTCGCCCAGTGCACCGACTGCGAGCGCGTCTACTGGCGCGGCGCCCACCACGCCCGCCTGGAGCGGATCGTCGACGAGGCGCTCCTCGAATTCGGCACGGCCGACTCCGGCACCGTCTGACCCCGGCACCGTCTGCCCCCGGCCCGCCTGACGTCGGCACGCCCGACCCCCGTACAGCCTGACCCCCGCACAGCCTGACCCGCACCGCCTGACCCTGGCACCGTCTGACGCCGAGTCGCCCGACTCCCCACGGCCCGAGTCCGACCGGTTCGAGTCCGACCGGCCCGAGTCCGACCCGTTCGCATCCGAGCGGCCCCGACTCCACGCCCCGGGGGCCCGCGGCTGGCAGACTGCCGAGGCATGACCGCCGCACTGGACGCAGAGGGCGCGGACCACACCGAGGGCACCATCGACGTCGTCGTGGTCGGCGCCGGGCCCACCGGACTGCTCCTCGCCGGTGACCTCGCCGCCGCCGGGCTTTCCGTCACCCTCGTCGAACGCCGCCCCCGCACCGCCGCCAACCTCACCCGCGCCTTCGCCGTGCACGCCCGCACGCTCGAACTGCTCGACGCGCGCGGCCTCGCCGACGCACTCGTCTGCACCGGCCGGCCCATCGACCGCCTGCGCCCCTTCGGAGGCATGGCCCTCTCCCTTCAACGGCTGAGCACCCGCTACCCGTTCGTGCTCATCACCCCTCAATATGAGACAGAGAAACTGCTGGAGCGCCGCGCGCTGTCCACAGGCACAGACATCCGATATGACTGTGAGCTCATCGGACTGACCCAGGACCGGGACGCCGTCACCCTCGACCTCCGGCGCACCACGGACGGCACCCGCACCACCCTCCACGCCCGCCACGCCGTCGGCGCCGACGGCGTCCGCTCCACCGTCCGCACCGCCCTCGGCCTGCCCTTCCCCGGCCAGGCCGTCGTCCGCTCCATGGTCCTCGCCGACGTCCGCCTGACCGAGCCCCCCGAGGAACTCCTCGCCTTCAACGGCACCGCCGGCGCCTTCGGCTTCCTCCTCCCCTTCGGCGACGGCTGGTACCGCGCCATCGGCTGGCGCAGCGACGGCCGCGCCCGCGACACCGACCCCGTCACCCTCGACGAGCTGAGCAGCATCCTGCGCACCGCCCTCGGCAGCGACCACGGCATGCACGACCCCCGCTGGATCTCCCGCTTCCACAGCGACGAACGCCAGGTCCCCCACTACCGGTCCGGCCGCGTCTTCCTCGCCGGCGACGCCGCGCACGTCCACTCCCCCGCCGGCGGCCTCGGCATGAACACCGGCCTCCAGGACGCCGCCAACCTCTCCTGGAAACTCGCCGCCGTCCTCCACGGCCGCACGCCCGACCCGGAGGCCCTCCTCGACAGCTACCACCGCGAACGCCACCCCGTCGGCCGCCTCGTCCTGCGCGTCAGCGGCGCCCTGGTCCGCGCCGTCATGGCCACCGGCCCCCTGCGCCGCACCGCCCGCAGCCTCGCCGCGGCCGCCCTCCCCCGCATCGGCCCCGCCCAGGACCGCGCCCTCGGCCTGGTCTCCGGCATCGGCATCTCCTACCCGCCGCCGCCCGGCAGCCGCCGCCCCGCCGGCCGGCGCGCCCCCGACCTCGCCCTCGCGCCCGGCCCGCACGGGCAGCGGCTCTACGAGGCCCTGCGCTGCGGCGGCTTCGTCCTCGTCACCCCGCCCGGCCGGCCCACCCCGCCCGGAGCCCCGCTCGCCCACGTCCACTGGCGCACGGGCCGACGTACGGCGGGCGCGCCGCCCGCCACCCGTACCGCCTGCGTCCTCGTACGCCCCGACGGATACGTCGCCTGGAGCGCGCCCCGGGCCACCGACGCCGAACTGGCGGCGGCCGTGGCGGCCTGGGTCCTGCCCGCTCCCGCCACCGGCACCACCGCCGACCTCACCGGCACCACCGGCACCACCGGCACCACTCAGAAGGCGTAGGCGTCTCCGGTGTCCAGCGCCAGCACCACGTGCTCGTCGTTGGCGTGGTTGCGGTCCGTCGCCCCGCCGTCCCACCACGTGTCGACCCGCACCACCACCTCCGGCGTCCGCTCCCCCAGCTCCAGCACCAGCCCGATGTGCCGCCCGCGCCCGTGCAACGGCAGCGGTCCGGTCTCGCACACCACCTCGCGCTGCCCGACCCGCGCACAGCCCTCCGACAGCTGCTGCCGGTCCGCGAGACCGGCCGACAGACGTACCCGCAGCGTCGCGTTGGGCACCGCCGAGGGCCCCTCGTTCTCCGGAACCAGCCAGATCCGCAACTGGCCGTGGCCCAGGGCCACCCGCCCGTGGTACGCCACGTCCGCCTCCGGCCCGGCCTCCCCGGGGGCCGCGCCCGCGGGCACCACCCCGCCGAAGGCCATCAGCCCCGCCAGCACCACACTCCGCACGGCAACACGGCGCATCGCCACCACCTCCACGCGCGGACGCTAGCCACCACCCACCCCAGCCGGTCGGACCATCACACGAATGAGGGCGGGCCGAACCGCCATTCGCCCGCGCCCCGACACCACCCGGGCGCGTTCCGCGCGGCCCCTGACCCCGACCTATGCTGGCGGGTAATCGCCCGTACGAACGAACGAGGAGCCCCGCACATGAGCACGGCCACCAAAACCGCCGTCGTCACCGGAGCGAGCAGCGGCATCGGCGCCGCCACCGCCCGGCAGCTCGCCGCGGCCGGCTACCACGTCGTCCTCACCGCCCGCCGCAAGGACCGCATCGAGGCGCTCGCCGCCGAACTCACCGCCGCCGGGCACGAGGCCACCGCCCACGCCCTCGACGTCACCGACCGCCCCGCCGTCGACGCCTTCGCCGCCTCCCTCGAACGCTGCGACGTACTCGTCAACAACGCGGGCGGCGCCATCGGCGCCGAGCCCGTCGCCACCGGCGACCCCGCCGACTGGCGCACGATGTACGAGGTCAACGTCATCGGCACGCTCCACGTCACCCAGGCCCTGCTCCCGGCGCTCACCGGCTCCGGCGACGGCACCGTCGTCGTCCTGTCCTCCACCGCCGGCCACTCCACGTACGAGGGCGGCGCCGGCTACGTCGCCGCCAAGAACGGCGCCCGCGTCCTCGCCGAGACCCTCCGCCTGGAGATCGTCGGCCAGCCCGTGCGCGTCATCGAGATCGCCCCCGGCATGGTCAAGACCGAGGAGTTCGCGACCACCCGCTTCCGCGGCGACACGGAGAAGGCCGCCAAGGTGTACGCGGGCGTCGCGGAGCCCCTGTCCGCCGACGACGTGGCCGACACCATCACCTGGGCGGTGACCCGCCCCAGCCACGTCAACATCGACCTCCTGGTGGTCCGCCCCCGCGCCCAGGCCTCGAACACGAAGGTCCACCGCGAGCTCTAGGCCGCCTAGCCGCCCCCGCCGGTGCGGCATCAGGGCCGCCGGCTCCAGCCGGCGGCCTCCGCCGCACCCAGCGGCCCGTACAGCGCCCCCGTACGGCGCCCCGTGCAGGTCCGCCGACGAAGGGCCCGGCCGCCGCCCGGGCCGCCCCCGCCGGTCAGGCGTCCACGAGGTCCTTCGAGCCGTTGAGCCTGCCGGCCTTCCCCAGCTTGCCCCGCGCGAACTCCAGGTTGCGGGTCACCCGCTCACGCTCGCCCTCCGGCAGCTTGCCGCCCTCGAGGAGCTGCTCCGCACACCGCGCCGACTCCTCGTACTCCCCGACCCAGTAGGCCGCCACGGCCAGCTCGTCCAGTGCTCGCCAGTCGTACCAGGCGTACTCCACGAACAGCACGTCGCCCGGATACGGGATCCGCACCGCCTGCCGCGCGAACATGTACGCCAGCGGCCACCGCTGCCCGCCCACGCGGCACAGCCGGGCGAGGTCGCCCAAGGCCTCCGCACGCGACGGACGGCTCTCGTGCGCACGCAGGAAACGGTCCATCACCTCCGCCGGCGACCGGTTCAGCTCCACCGCCAGCCGCGCGGCGTACAGCTTGGCGCAGAAGACCTCCTCGGCGAAGCCCCCCATGCCCGCCCGCCGGTCGTAGGCCTCCAGCGACTTCGCCGGCTCACCCGCGTCCCGCCAGCTCTGGGCGAGGTAGAAGACGTACCGCGCATTGTCGGGCTCCTTGAGCAGCCCCTGCTGGAGGAGTGCGGCATCACGCAGGTACTTCGTCCGCTGACCGTCCTCCCGCAGGCGCGCCCCGCCCCCCACGGAGCGGATGTGGGCACCGGCGAGCGTCCCCAGACCGTACGGCTGCCCGCACTCGATGTACTCGTGCAGGATGCCGACATAACGCCACGGGAGCCGTGTCGAGACCAGGGCCGGACGCCAGTGGATGATCGGCCCGTCGTGCAGCGCCACCCGGTAGGCGTCCTCCGTCAGCTCGGGCATGCGGAAGCCCGGCTCCACCTCCATCAGGTCATCGGCGTCGATGAACAGCAGGTAGTCCGCGTCACCGCGGGCCATCGCAAGGTCGATCGCCTCACTGCGGCTCGCGTCGAACCCGTTGAACGGGCTCTCGTGCAGGGCCCCGGGCAGGTCCCCGAGGACCTCGCGGATGACGTCCTGGGTGCCGTCCGTGGAACCCGTGTCCAGAATGACCCAGCTGTCGATCAGCGGGCGCACCGATTCCAGGCAGCGCCGGATGACGTGCGCCTCGTCCTTGACGATCATGTTCAGGCAGACCGTTGATGTCACAGCCCGTCCCTCTCTGTTCTGTCCCTACCGGAAGGGGATGCCGGCCCTACGGTTTGCGCTGCAGCAGCGTCACGGTCAGACCGCTGAGCTGCTCCGACCCGTAGGTGGTGTACTTCGCGCGCAGCGCCCGCGCCTGCTGCCCGGGAACCGCATCCAGGGAATCCGGCCCGTTGCCCGGGACCACCACCCAGATCCGGCTCTCGCCCTTCAAGCACGCGGCCGGCTGCGTGCAGTGGACCGGGTACAGCTCGTCGTGCTCGGCCGCCGTCTTGGCCAGGAACACCTCGGGCAGCTTCAGGTCGCGCTGCAGGTAGTAGCGCACCCCCTGGTCGAGCATCCACGGCGCACCCCTGACGTAGACCACCGCGTCCCCGGGCCGGTAGTACTTCTCGATCGTCCGTGCCGCTCCCGCGTAATCCGCGGCGTGCGGGACGTCGTGCTCGAACGGGCCGCGCACCCTGCGCTGGTCGGGGAGCACCAGCAGTCCGAGTACGGCCAGACCCACGACGACCGGCAGCCACGACCGCCGGGACGGCCGGGCAGGCAGAGCCGGCTCGGACGGCTCGGACGACTGGGACGGCAGGGAGGGGGACGGCAGGGAGGGGGACGGCAGCGCCGGCACGGACAGCCGAGACTTCCCGGCCGGCCGGGTCACCCTCGCCAACCCGGCCCCCGCCAGCACCGCCCACGCCGGCACGGTGAACAGCGCGTACTGGAACCGGAAGTAGGAGACCTCCCCGTGGGACGCCGCCCACAGCACCAGCGGCGGCACCACCGCCACCGTGAGACACAGCACCAGCCCCTCGCGCGCCTCCCGCCACGCCAGCGCGGCCAGTGTGATCACCACTCCCGCACACAGCGCCGAGGCGAACACCTGGGGCCAGATGTCCACCAGCCCCCACGCGCCCGGCGCCGCCAGCCAGAACAGCTGGCGGGACGCCTGCGACCTGCCCAGCACGACCACCGGAACCACACAGGCGACGCCGGCCGCGAGCGCGAGGCCGAAACCCCACAGCCCGCCGCGCTCACGGCGGACGAAGCGGAAGACCAGCAGGGCCACGTGCCCCAGCACCACCGTGAGCGCGACCAGGTGCAGCAGCCCCACCACCGCCACGCACATCCCGTACGCCGCCCAGCGCCACCCGCTGCGGGTCCTGTCCAGCGCCCGGAGCAGCAGATAGGTCGCCAAGGTCGCGGCCAGCACCACCAGTGCGTAGCTGCGCGCCTCCTGGGCGAACCGGCTCACGGCGGGGATCAGCACGAACAGCAGCCCGCCGCACAGCCCGGCACGCCGGCCGAAGAGCCGGTTCCCGATCAGCGCCACGCACGCCGCCGCGCCGCTCATGGCCAGCGCCGAGGGCATGCGCAGGGCGAACTGCGAATCGCCGAAGACGGCCATCCAGCCGTGCATCAGGAGGTAGTACGTGGCGTGCACCGCGTCGACGTTGTGCACCAGGGCCCAGATCCGGTCCGTGCTGCGCTCGCCCACGTTCCAGGTGACCAGCTCGTCCGTGCCCAGTTGGGGGCCGTCGATCCCGTACAAGGCCAGGGCCAGCGTGGCGAGCAGCGGCCACAGCCACAGGCCTGGAGGTCTCCCGAGGAGGCGTCGCCGCCTTTTCCCGGGCCGAACCTCTGCGTTCCGAGCAGGACCGATGAGAGTCGTCACGGGACAGTCATATCGCCGCTGCGGTGCCACCCGGCGCTGCCACGGACGGTGACCCCGGCATTCGCCTGATCGGCTCCCCACATGCCCACGATCTGATGATCGGACCACGCGCCTCCCGACATTTCGCGCAATTTGCCCGAAAGATGCCCGACGAGACCCACAGCGCGCTGCTGGGTCAATCCATCCGGTTCCACGAGGAGCACACACACATGAGTCCTGACAAAAGGACACCGTCCCGCATGGGCCCGCTTCCCCGGCAGGGCAAGTGGGTCGCCGGCGGGGCACTGGCATCACTGGCGATCGTGATGCTCGGCTTCGCCAACCCCGCGCTGGCCGTCGCCGAGAGGCCGCAGCCGGCCGGCATCGCCGCGGGCGGCGACGAGTGTTACGACGACGACGGTCACTACGACGGTCCCGACGGCTACGACGGCGACCGCAGCGACCGGGACAAGTGCAAGGGCAAGGTCGGCCCCACCGGCCCGACCGGCCCTGCGGGCCCCACCGGCGCCACGGGCGCGACCGGAGCCACCGGCGCGACCGGAGCCACGGGCGCCACCGGCCCGTGCATCGACGTCTCCACCTCGTGGGACGAGGAGGAGGTCAAGTACAAGGCCGTACTGACCCCCGACGGCACCGCGTGGGCGGGCGTGTACGACTTCAACGCGCCCAACCCCATCAACCCGGCGTACACCTGGTACAACCTCAGCACGCCGTCCTCGACCTTCCCGGCCAACCCGTGCGGGATCACGATCGCGGAGACCGCCAACACGGTCATCGTCGAGGTGGTCACCACGGCCGGACAGATCTACGAGACCACCTGTGACGTGGTCCGGGGCGAGCCGGACACGCTCGACTGCCCCAGCCCCCGCGTCTGGACTCCGGCCAGCCCGCAGCCGCCGGGAACGACCCTGGTCGCCAACGGCGCCCCCATGAGGCCGGGCGTCAGCGCAGCACCCAACAAGGGCCTCTCGAAGCTCAACGCGCGCCCCTGACCCCATCGGGATCCCGCTGAGCCGAAACCCCGTGTGCCGTGCCCGGCCTTTCCGGGCACGGCACACGTGCGCGCGACCCGTGAAAGGCCGACGCGCAGGCACAGGTGGCATGGCGCCGCCGGGCCCCGGCCGAGGACCTGCGACTGCACCGAGGACCTGCGACTGCCCGAGCCGGCCGCTGCGTCGTCCCCCCTCAGCCCTTCACGCAGACGACGGCCTTCAGCTTGGCGACGACCTGCACGAGGTCGGTCTGCTGGTCGATGACCTGCTCGATCGACTTGTACGCGCCCGGGATCTCGTCCACGATCCCCGAGTCCTTGCGGCACTCGACCCCCTGGGTCTGCTCCACCAGGTCCCGGGCCGAGAACCTCTTCTTCGCCGCGGTCCGGCTCATCTTCCGGCCCGCGCCGTGCGAGGCGGAGTTGAAGGACTTCTCGTTGCCGAGCCCCTTCACGATGTACGAGCCGGTCCCCATGGAGCCGGGGATGATCCCGTAGTCGCCGCTGCCGGCCCGGATCGCGCCCTTGCGGGTGACCAGCAGGTCCATGCCGTCGTACCGCTCCTGCGCCACGTAGTTGTGGTGGCAGCTGATCTCGCGGTCGAAGGAGACCTTCGCCTTGCGGAACTCCCTGCGGATGACCTCCTTGAACAGGCTCATCATGGCCGCACGGTTGTACTTCGCGTACTCCTGGGCCCAGAAGAGGTCGTTGCGGTACGCCTCCATCTCGGGCGTGGCCGCGAGGAAGACCGCGAGGTCCCGGTCGACGAGGCCCTGGTTGTGCGTGAGACCGCGAGCCACGTTGATGTGGAAGTCCGCCAGCTCGTTGCCGATGTTCCGCGACCCCGAGTGCAGCATGAGCCACACCGCACCGGACACGTCAGTGGTGACCTCGATGAAGTGGTTGCCCGAGCCGAGCGTTCCCATCTGCCGCAGCGCCCGGTCCCGCCGGAACTTCACCGCGTCCGCGACGTAGTCGAACCGCTCCCACAGGTCCCCGAACCCCGCCTCCGAGAACCCGTACAGCTTCGCCGGGTCGACCGCCTCGCGGTGCATCCCGGACCCCACCGGGATCGCCTGCTCGATCCGCGACCGCAGCTTCGACAGGTCCCCCGGGAGGTCGTTCGCCGTCAGCGAGGTCCTCACCGCCGACATGCCGCAGCCGATGTCCACGCCGACCGCCGCCGGGCAGACGGCGTCCTTCATCGCGATCACCGAGCCGACCGTGGCGCCCTTGCCGTAGTGGACGTCGGGCATGACGGCCAGGCCCTTGATCCACGGAAGGGTCGCCACGTTGCGCAGCTGCTGCATCGCGTGGTCTTCGACCGACGCCGGGTCGGTCCACATCCGGATCGGGACCTTCGCCCCAGGTACCTCTACATACGACATATGGCTTACATCCCCCGAAAACCGCAGAAAAGTCTCAATACGCAAAAAGCCTCGCTCTTGATCCCAAATACGACAGGGGACCGGCGCCAGCACCAGCGTGTGCGATAGACATTGTGTCCATCCGCGCCCGAGCCGCGGCAACGCATTTTCCTGACCGTCGGCGGGCCCGCCGGTCGAAGGGAGCCATTGGACGTGCAGCGCAAGGCGGTACGGCGAGCCCTGCCAGGCATCGCGATGCTCACCGCACTCGTGGCCGGCGCGGCCGGTCTGACCGGGTGCACCAGCGGGAGCGGGACCACGACCGGCGGTACCGGCGACTCCAAGGCGGGCGGCGGACAGGCCGTGCCCGCGCAGCCCGGGAAGTACCGGGTGCTGCCCGCACCCTGCAAGGCCGGGGCCGACAGCAAGCGCCTCAAGGTCATGCTCCCGGCCGCGGAGTCGCTCACCCCCGAGCAGCGCGACCAGATGTACGCCGGCACCGCGGACGCCTCGTACGACGGCGACCGGCGGGTCGGGTGCCGCTGGAGCGCGCAGACGCCGGAGGAGACCCGGCTGCTGTCGGTGGGCTTCGAGCGCGTGGTGTCCTATGACCGGGCCGCCGCCAGTGACGACGACAAGGCGCGCCAGGTGTACGTGCGCCAGCTCACCGACGCCAAGCTGCCCTTCCCCGGTCCGACCGCGAGCCCCGTGCCGCCCGGCGCCGCTCCCGGCGCGGCCCCCGGCACCGCCTCGCCCGCGCCTTCCGCTCCGGCCGCGCCGCCGGCCGGCGCCGGATCGGCTTCGACCGCGCCCGCGCCCTCCGGCAGCCCGTCCGTCCCGGTCGAGCTCGGCTCGCGCGTGCTGGAGGGCCTGGGGAACGAGGCGTTCGTCGAGGACAAGCTGAGCCCCGCGGGAGCCGCGGCGGCGCAGTCGCGCACCGTACGGATCGTGTTCCGCACCTCGAATGTGATCGTCACGCTGGAGTACAGCGTGCAGCCGGCGCTGCCGGGCATCGTCCCGTCCAGCGCCGAAACCCAGGACAGGGCACGGCAGTTGGCGCAGGCTCTGGTGGAGCGCCTCAACGAGTGAGCCGGGTCCGCCGGGGCCGGGGGTGACGGCGCGCACAGCACGCCGCCACCGGATCGGGCTACCGTTGCCCGGGTTCCGCGTTCGACCCCGTGTCCGAAGAAGACCCACAAAACGTACTGAAGGAAACATGCACCGATCAGCCTCGCGCCTCACCCGCGTTCTCGCCTGCGCAGCCGTCCCGGTGATCCTCACCGTCGCCGGGTGCTCGTCCGATTCGGGCAAGGGCTCCGGCTCGGACGGCGGCAAGAAGTCCGAATCCTCTTCGTCCGGCAAGCCGAGCGCGAAGCCCTCCGCGACCTTGGAGAAGGCCGCCTACGCGACGCTTCCGGACCCGTGCAAGTCCGTCCAGTCCGCGACGGTCGACACGCTGGTCCCCGAGGCGAAGGACAAGAACGGCACGGCGACGAAGTCGAACGACCTGGCCAGCCGGGCCAGCTGTTCCTGGAACGGTCTGGACGAGGACGGCCTGAAGGGTTCGCAGTACCGCTGGCTGTCCATCTCCCTCTTCCGCTACGACTCGCAGGCCTCCCTGGGCAGTGCCAACAAGCGGGCGGAGGAGCAGTTCCACAAGCAGGTGGAGGCGGCGAAGGCGTCCGAGGGCGCGCAGAACCTGAAGGCGGAGGAGGCGGGCGGGATCGGCGACCAGGGCGCGACGGTCGTCTACAGCGTGAAGAAGGACGTGGACTTCTTCAACACGACGGTGGTGGCGCGCACGCAGAACGTGGTCGTGACGCTCGACTACAACGGTGCCGCGTACGAGGGTGCGGGGGCGCCGGACCAGGCGAAGCTGCTCCAGGACGCGATCGCGGCGGCGAAGGAGGCCGCGGCCTCGGTCGATGCCGCCAACAAGCAGCCGGAGCAGCAGCAGTCCCCGCAGCCCGCGCAGTAGGAGCAGGCCCGCCTGAGGCGTTGACGTCGGGTCACCCGTACGCTGTGCCTGCTGCGGCCGGGTAAAGGCTCGGTAAGTGTGCTCGACATGGGGAGGGGATCGCGGGTGGCGGCGATGCAGCTGACTCGTACGCACCGGATACTCATCGGCGTCGTGGTCGCCGGAGCCGTCGTCATCGCGGGCATCGGTTTCGCGGGTTCGTACTCCGCGGTGCGTGCGCTGGCCCTGCAGAAAGGCTTCGGCAGCTTTTCGCTGGTGTTCCCCATCGGCATCGACGCGGGTATCTGTGTGCTGCTCGCGCTGGACCTGCTGCTGACCTGGATCCGGATCCCCTTCCCGCTGCTGCGCCAGACGGCGTGGTTGCTCACCGCGGCGACGATCGCGTTCAACGGTGCGGCGGCGTGGCCGGACCCGCTGGGTGTCGGCATGCACGCCGTCATTCCGATCCTGTTCGTGGTGACGGTCGAGGCGGCCCGGCACGCGGTGGGCCGGATCGCGGACATCACCGCGGACCGGCACATGGAGGGCGTGCGTCTCACGCGGTGGCTGTTGTCGCCGGTGCCCACGTTCAAGTTGTGGCGCCGGATGAAGCTGTGGGAGCTGCGCTCCTACGAGCAGGCGGTCGGCATGGAGCAGGACCGGCTGATCTACCAGGCGCGCTTGCAGGCCCGGTACGGGCGGGCGTGGCGGCGGAAGGCGCCGGTGGAGGCGTTGATGCCGCTGAAGCTGGCGCGGATCGGTGTGCCCCTGTCGCAGACGGCGCCGGAGGGGCTGGCGGCGGCGGGTATCGATCCGGCGCTGCTGCCGCCGGCGGCTCCTGCCGCGGTATCGGCCCCGGCCCTGGAGGCGGGGGCCGCGACGGCCGCCGAGTCCGGCGGGTCCGGGTCCGGGTCCGTGGTGCAGGAGGTCGCGGCGCAAAGCCAGGGCCAGGGCCAGGGCCCGGGCCAGGTCCAGGTGGCCGCTGCGGCCGCTGCGGCCGTGCACGCACCGCCGCCGTTCGCGGTGGAGCCGACGGCGATGCCCGCGGCACACAACAGCGCCTGGTTCGCGGCACCGCTGGCTCCGCAGGCCGCGTACGAGGGCGGCTACAACCCGCAGTACGTCGAGGGCTTGGAGCCGACCCCGGTCATGCGCCCGACGGGGCCGGAGGAGCCGCAGCCGAAGTCCGTGCACGGACAGCTGCCGATGCCGGCGCCGCGCCCCGCAGCGGCCTCGGACGCCGCGGATGCCGCAGATGTGGCGGCTACGCCGGACGAGGCCGAGTTCGCCGAGGTCGCGTACAAGGTGTTCCGCGCGCTGGTGGACGAGCAGAACGACTTCCCGACGGCCGAGGCGCTCGACATACACCTGTCGGACGGGTACGGCGTGACCCATCCGCGCAGCGGCTCCCTGCTGCGCCGGATGATCCCGGCGTTCAAGCAGCGCTACCAGAAGGACCTGGAGAACGAGCACATCGCCTGAGGGCCGTACGACGGCAAGCGAAGGGCCCGCACCCCTGGGCGGTTTCTAGGGATCGTCGCAACACGTAGTCGGTTTGATCAGGTCGCGAGGAGTTTACGCAGGCGCTCGGCTGGGGTTTCCCAGTCGAGCGTT
>NZ_JBEZLA010000037.1:0-77268 GCF_040651925.1 Streptomyces sp. NPDC048349
ATACCACACTCCCCCCCCCCCCCCCGATCTACCTATTTCGCTGGAGTGCACCCGCCCGCCCGGCCCCCCCCCCACCGGGCGGCCCCCCCCGCCCCCCCCGACGGTTCGGGCCTCGGCCCGCAGGGTGCGGGCGACGAACACGCCCAGCAGGCAGACCAGGGCCGAGGCCAGGCAGACGGTGCTGAAGGCGCCCGAGAAGGCCGACCGGGCCAGGGGCCGCAACGCCGGTTCGAGGAGCTCGAACCGGCCGGTCTCCACGGCCGTCCGTACCGGTACGGGGCCCTGCGGGCCGGACGTCGGTCCCGCTGCGAACCCCGCCCCCAGCCCCGCCTCGAGCCGGGCGGAGAACAGCGCCCCGAACACGGCGACGCCCGCCGCGGTGCCGAGCGGGTAGCAGGAGTTGGTCAGCCCGGAGGCCATCCCGGCCCGCTCGGCGGGCACCGCGCCCACCGCCACGCCCATCAGCGGCGGGAAGATGACGGCGCCGCCCGCGCCGAGGAGCACGAGTCCGGCGACCGTGACGGCCTGCCCGGCGTGCGCCCCCGCGGCGGCGGCCAGGGCGAGCAGGCCCAGCCCCTGGAGGGCGAAGCCCGCGGCGACCAGGACGTCGGGGGTCACCATCCGCTGCAGCCGTGCGACGAACAGGCCGGCCACCAGCAGACTGCCCGTCAGCGGAAGGAGGTACAGCCCGACTCCGAGCGCCGAGAGCCCGTGGGCGCTCTGCAGCCACAGCGTGGTGAACGCGAGGACGCCCAGGCTCGACATCCGGGCGAGGAACCCCAGGACGGCAGCCCCGGAGAAGGCGCGGACCCGCAGCAGTGCCATGTCGATCAGGCCGCCGCCCCGCCGCTGACTGGCCACCAGGGCGGCCGAGAGCAGGACGCCGAGGACGGCGGAACCCAGCACCTGCGGGGCCGTCCAGCCGGCCTCCGGCCCGGTGACGAGCGGATAGTGCAGGGCCAGCAGGGCGGCGACGCCGAGTGCCGCGCCCAGGGGATCGAGGCGGCGGCGCGCTGGTGCCGGTGCAGCGGATTCCGGCATGCGGGCCAGGGCGCCGGCCACGACCAGCACTCCGATCGGCACGTTGACGAGGAAGATCCACCGCCAGCCGAGCACCTGGACGAAGACGCCGCCGACCACCGGCCCCAGGGCCCCGGCGGCGGAGGCGATCGCCGCGAAGGCCGCGATCGCGGCCTGGCGGCGGGCGCCCTCGTACGCGGCGGCCAGCAGGGCGAGCGTCGGGGCGAACACCAGCGCGCCGCCGACTCCTTGGGCCGCCCGTGCGGCGATGAGGGTGCCGGCGTCGGGAGCCAGGCCGCAGCCCGCGGAGGCGAGGGTGAACAGCGCCATCCCGGCGGTGAACACCGCGCGCCTCCCCAAGCGGTCGCTCAGGGCCCCCGCGGTGAGCAGCAGGGCGCCGAAGGCCAGCGAGTACGCGGACACCGTCCACTGCACCCTGCCGAGGCCGGTGTCCAGGTCCCGGGCGATGTCCGAGAGGGCGACGTTGACCACGGTCACGTCCAGGGTCATCACCACGCCCCCCGCGCTGACCAGGGCAAAAGTCCATCGGGGCGTACGAGGGCAGGAGGGCACCGCTGATCACCTCGAAGAAGAATCCGGGAAGAATAACGGTTTGGTTAGCCTAACCTAAGGCTCTGTTGACGGCGCGTCATCTCGACGATGTGGCTGGAAGCTGGCCTTGTCGGTTAGGTGAGGCTTACCTAATCTGACCTGTGCCTGTGCCGCTCTTGCCCAGGTGAGCCGATCCAGCGACCACGGAGCTGTGTGATGCCCATCCCCCCCGACCATCCCGTCCCCACCCTCCCCGAAGTGGCCCCCGCCGCCTGGCGGGAGGCCAACCGGCGGCTTCTCGCCAAGGCGTTGGGCGAGTGGTGCTTCGAGGACATGCTCAAGGCGGCGGAAACCGGACGAGGCGGCTACCGCGTCGACCTCGACAGCGGTACGACCTACGCGTTCCGCGCCGAACCCGGAGCCTTCGGATGGCTGCGGGTCGACCCGCGGTCGATCACCCGCACCGCCACCGGAATGCTCGGCAACTCGGTGGCCGAACCCGCTTGGGACGCCCAGCGGTTCCTCCTCGAAGCGGCTTCCACGCTGGGCAGCGACGCGTCGACGATCGCCACGTACTTCACCGAACTGTCCGCCACCCTCGCCGTCGATGCGGCGCGCATCACCCACGGCGGCGAGACCGTGGCCGAGCTCCGCGCCCTCGGTCACACGGAGCTGGAATGCCGGATGACGGGGCACAACCTGCTCGTCGCCAACAAGGGCCGCATCGGCTTCTCGGCCGCCGACGTGCGGCAGTACGCCCCCGAATCGGCCCAGCCGCTCAGGCTCCAGTGGGTGGCCGTCCACCGCGGCCTCGCCGAATTCCGCGGCACCTCGGACCTGTCCGAACAGAGCTTGCTGGCAGCCGAGTTGGACGAATCCACCCGCAACCGCTTCACGCAGGTGCTGCACGCGGCCGGAGTCGACCCGCAGGGCTACGTGTGGATGCCCGTGCACCCCTGGCAGTGGGACCACGCCGTCCAGATCCTGCACGCGGCCGACGTCGCACAGCGCCGCATCATCCCGCTGGGTGACAGCCCGGACGCGTACCTGCCCGGGCAGTCCATCCGCACGATGGCCAACGTCACCGTCCCCGACCGCCACGACGTCAAACTCCCGCTGAAGATCCTCAACACGCTGGTATGGCGGGGCATACCGCCGCACTGCACCATGGGCGCGCCCGTCGTCACCCAGTGGCTGCGCGGACTGGTGGAGCGCGACGCCTTCCTGACCGAGGAGTGCCGCACCGTCTTCCTCGGCGAGGTCGCCTCCGTCACCGTCCGCCACCCCTACCTCTCCACGCTGGAAGACGCGCCCTACCAGCACCTGGAGACCCTGGGCTGCATCTGGCGGGAGTCCGTCACCGCCCGCAAGGACCCCGGCGAGCGGGTCCGCACCTTCGCCTCGCTGCTCCACGTCGACCACGCCGGCGACGCCTTCGTGGCCGAACTGGTCCGGGCCTCCGGCCTCGACCCGCAGGAATGGCTGCGCCGGCTCTTCGACACCCTGCTCGTCCCGCTGGTGCACGTGCTGTACCGGTACGGGGTCACCTTCAACCCGCACGGCCAGAACACCCTGATCGGCTACGACGAGGACGACGTGCCGGCCCGCCTGTACCTCAAGGACTTCGTCGACGACGTGTGCGTGTCCTTCACCGACGTGCCCGAACGCGGACCGGAGCCGGACGGCCACGACCACGTCCTGCCCCGCAAACACCCCTCGATCATCCGCCAGCACGTGGTCGACCAGGTCTTCGTCGGTCACTTCCGCTACCTGGCCCCGCTGTGCGCGCAGCAGCTCGGCGTACCCGAGAAGACGTTCTGGCGCATGGTCCGCCGGACCATCCTCGACTTCCAGCGCCGCTTCCCCGAACTGTCCGAACGGTTCGCCGAGTACGACCTGCTCACCCCCCAGATCCCCCGGTACGGCCTGAACCGCGACCGGATCGTCGTCACCCGGTACGGCGACCGCGCCCTGCGCCACGCGCTGTATCCGAACGGCACTCACCCCAACCCGCTGGCAGAAGCCTGAGGAGGCCAGGGCGTGACACCGCTCACCGAGGCACCGCTCACCGAGGCACCGCCCTTCCCGCCCACCCTGCTGGCCGGATCCCCCGAGGGACTCGGCGAGGTCTCCGCCGCTCTGGGCGAGGCCCTCGACGCCGCCCTGAACGCCCGCCGCCCGGCAGGGCCGTTACCCGTCGGCGCCCCCGGCGCCGTCCTCGCGTCGGCCGCCCGGGCCCTGGGACCGGCGCGCCTCCCCGCCGAGGGGCTCGGCCCCAAGGCAGCGCTCCAGCTGCTCGCCACCCTGCTGGTCGAACACGGCGTCGACCTGTCGCACCCGCGGGCCGTCGCCCACCTGCAGCCCCCCGCGCTGGCGGTCGCCGTCGCCGCGGACACCCTGGCGAGCGTGACCAACGCCTCGCTGGACACCTATGATTCGGGCCCCGCGGCCATCGCCGTCGAACGCTGGCTCATCGGCGTACTGACCCGCCTGGCCGGGCTGGGGGAGCGCGCCGACGGCGTCCTCACCCCGGGCGGCTCGCTGTCCAACCTGCTCGGCCTGCTGCTGGCCCGGGACGCCGCGGCCCTGCGCCGGGGAATCGACGCCCGCCAGGACGGGGTGGCCGCCCTGACCGGACCGGTCGTCTTCTGCTCCGAACTCGCCCACTTCTCCGTGCAACGGGCCTGCGCCGCCCTGGGACTCGGCGAGTCGGCCGTCCACCTCGTGCCCACCGACGAGCGGTGGCGGATGCGGCCCGAGGCCCTGGCCGCCGCCCTGGACCGGCTCGGCCCCGGCCGGACCCCGCTCGCCGTCGTCGCCACCGCCGGAACCACGGATTTCGGCTCCATCGACCCGCTCCCGCAGATCGCCGAGATCGCCGCCGGGCACGGCGTCTGGATGCACGTGGACGCCGCGTACGGATTCGGCGCCCTGTTCTCCGAGCAGCTCGCCGGCCGGCTCGCCGGACTGGAACTGGCCGACTCCGTCACCCTGGACCTGCACAAGATCGGCTGGCAGCCCGCCGCCACCAGTGTCCTGCTGGTCTCCGACACGACCGCCTTCACCGCGCTCGACCGCGAGGTCGCCTACCTCAACCCGGCCGACGACTCCGAAGCCGGATACGACGGCCTGCTCGGCCGCAGCCTGCAGACCACCCGGCGCCCCGACGCCGTGAAGGCCGCCGCCACCCTGCTGGCGTACGGCCACACCGGACTGGGCCGCATGGTCGACGCCTGCCACGGCCTGGCCCGGTACGCCGAGCGCCGCATCCTCGCCGAACCGGAGCTCGAACTCGTCTCCCCGGCCGCACTGACCACCGTGGTCTTCCGCTACCGGGGCGCCGATCCGGACACCGCCGACCAGCTCAACGGCGCCCTGCGCAGGCGGCTCCTGGACGCGGGCACCGCCCTCATCGGACGCACGGAGGTCCGCACCGCCGGGACGGGCTCCCCGGCCCGGGTGTGTCTGAAGTTCACCCTGCTCAACCCGACCGCCACACCGGACGACATCGACGGCCTCGTGGACCTCGTCCTCGACGCCGGCCGCGCCTGTGAACGACTCGTAGAGGAGAGCGCCGCATGAGCACCACCGCCGCGGCTTCCGCCCCCGCAACCGCCCCGGACCAGCCCGCCCCCGGCGACCCGCTGCACGCGCCCGACGCCCGGACCGCCGCCGAACACGCCCACATCGAGGCCCTGTTGCGCTGCTGGCTGCTCGAGACCGGCACACCGGTAGCGCTCGGCCCGCTGCGGATCGAACTCCCCGCCTCCGGACTGGCCCTGGTCACCGAGGTGACCCACCGCTCCCCGGCCGGACTGCACCGGTTCGCCCCCGCCCGCCTGGAGGGGCCCGGCGGCCCGCTCGGCGCGAGCGCCGACCCCGTGACCGCCGTGGCGCTGCTCTCCACCGAGGCCGCCGTCCGCGGTGGCAGCCGCCCCGGCGGGGTTCCGCCGGGCGAGGTCGCCGACCTGGTGGAGCGCACCGCCGAGTCCGTACGCCGCGTCGCCGCCTTCATCGCCGACCGGCGGACGCACCCGCAGCCCCCCGCCGCGGTGGACGGCTTCCTCGACGCCGAACAAGCCCTGCTCCTCGGTCACTTGAACCACCCCGCGCCCAAGAGCCGCGACGGCATCTCGGACCGCGACGCGGCCGCCTTCTCGCCCGAACTGCGCGGCTCCTTCCGGCTGCACTGGTTCGCCGCCGACGAGGCGGTGGTCTCGCACGACGCCGTGGACAAGGCCCCGTCCCTCGCCGGCCAGGACACCGTCGCCCTCCTCGCCGACCTCGCCGGACGCCGGCTGCACGACGGCCGCGTCCTCGTTCCCGCGCACCCCTGGCAGGCCCGCGACCTGCTGCACCGCCCGCGCATCGCCGCCCTGATCGACTCCGGCGCGCTCGAACCGCTCGGCGAGCTGGGCCCCGCGTGGTGGCCGACCTCCAGCCTGCGCACCGTGTACCGGCCGGACACCGACGTGATGCTGAAGCTCTCGCTCGGCCTGCGGCTGACCAACTCCCGCCGCGAGTCAACCCGTACGGAACTGCGCCGCGGCCTGGAGATCAACCGCCTCCTCGACGCCGGGTACGCGGACACCACCTTCCGGGCCCACCCCGGCTTCGCCATCACCCGCGACCCCGCCTGGCTCGCGGTGGACGAGCCCGGGCGCCCGCAGGGCCCCGAGGTCACCGGCCTCGACGTCGCCGTACGCGAAGTGCCCCACGGCATCGCCGACCTGCGCTGCCTCGTCGGCCTGGTCGCCCCGCGCCCCGGACTCGGCCGCAGCGCGCTCGGAGACCTCGTGGCGGGCCTCGGCGCCGGAGCCGCCGAGCAGTGGACGGCCGACTACACCGACCGGGTACTCGTCCCCATGCTGCACCTGTACGCCGCCACCGGAATCGGCCTGGAAGCCCACCAGCAGAACACCCTCGTCCGGCTCGACGAACGCGGCCGGGTCACCGGCGGCACCTTCCGCGACAACCAGGGCTACTACCTGGCCTCCTCCCACCTCCCCGGACTGCTGGGACGGCTCGGCGCCGACTCCTCCACGCTGGCCGTCGTCGACGACGCCCTCGTCGACGACCGGCTGTCCTACTACCTGCTGCGCAACCAGGCCCTGTCCGTGGTCGGCCGGCTCGCCGTCGACGGCCTCGCGGACGAGCGCGATCTGCTCGCCGTACTGGTAGCCCGGCTGCGCGCCGCCCTGCCCGCCCTCGCCGCGGCCGGCCCCGACGGCGACCGGCTCGCCCGGCGCTGGATCGAAGCCGACACCCTGCCCTGCAAGGGCAACCTGCTCACCCGGCTGCACGGCATCGACGAGGTCCTCGCCCCCCTCGACGCCCAGTCCGTCTACCTCGAAGCTCCCAACCCCCTCCGGGAGGCCGCCCCATGAGCCCGGCGCAGCCGACGCGCAACGAAGCGGCCCGGCTCGCCGCCCCTCCGCCCGGCCCGCTCCCCGGCCCCCCGCTCCCGCAGCTGGCCGCCCCCTGGTCGGCGCGCGTCGCCCGCGCCGAAGGGGCCGACCTGGACCTCGTGCACGGCTGGATGCAGTCCGCGCACATCGACGCCTTCTGGCACCAGGCGTGGCCCCGCGAGCGCTGGGCCGCGGAGATCTCCGGACACCTCCGCGGTGACGCCGTCCTGCCCGTCCTCATTGGACTCGAGGGCCGGCCGCTCGCCTACGTCGAGGTCTACCGGGTGACGCGCGACCGCCTCGCCGGCCACTACCGGCACCTGCCCCACGACCTCGGCCTGCACATCGCCATCGGCGAGCAGGGCCGCACCGGCAAGGGCCTGGGCCGGCGCCTGCTGCGCGCGCTCGCCGAAGGTCTGCTGGCCGCCGACCCCGCGTGTACCCGGGTGGCCGCCGAGCCGGACGTGACGAACGCGGCCTCGCTCACGGCGTTCGCCGCCGCCGGATTCCGGCACGTCGGCGAGGTCGTCTTCCCGGACAAGACCGCCGCCCTGCTCATCCACCCGCGCCGCGAGGAGGACCTGCCCCGATGAGCGAACCCGTCAGCGAACCCCTCGGCAAGTCCCCCGGCAAGCCCCTCGGCAAGCCCCTCGGGGACCTCGGCGCATCCGTCAGCGAGCACGACGTGGTGGCCGTCGGCTGCGGCCCCTTCAACCTCGGACTCGCCGCACTCGCCTCCACCGTGGACGGCCTCGACCTCGTCGTCCTGGAGGAACAGCCCGAACTCACCTGGCACCGCGGGATGATGTTCGGCGACGCCTCGATGCAGGTGAACTTCCTCGCCGACCTCGTCACCCTCGTCGCGCCCGGCCATCCGCTGTCGTTCCTCACCTACCTCCACGACATGGACCGGCTCTACACCTTCACCGTGCGCGAGAACTTCTTCCCCTCCCGCCGCGAGTACGAGGACTACCTGCGCTGGGCCGCGGCGAAACTCCCCTCGGTGCGCTTCTCGCACCGCGTCGAGGAGGTCCACTGGGACGCCGCCCGGGAACACTTCACGGTGCACGCCGTGCGCGGCGACGGCACGCCGCTGCGGATGCACGCCCGCAACCTCGTCCTGGGCATCGGCACAGCGCCGCACGTCCCTGACGCCCTCGCGGCCCTGCCCCCCTCCAGGCTGCTGCACACCGCCGACTACCTGTACCGCGAAGCCGACGTGGACGCCGCCGCGAAGGTCACCGTGATCGGATCGGGCCAGTCCGGGGCCGAGGTCACGGCCGACCTGCTCGGCCGCAACCTCGACGGCGGGCCCGCGGTGAGCTGGCTGACGCGCACCGCGTCGTTCGCCCCGCTGGACTACACCAAGATGGTGCTGGAGATGACCACTCCGGCGTACATGCAGTACTTCCACTCCCTGCCCGAGGAGGTGCGCGACCGGCTGACCCGCGAGCAGTGGCAGTTCTACAAGGGGATCTCCACCGACACCCTCGAGGAGATCCACGAACTGCTCTACCGCCGCCAGCTGGAACACGGACCGGCCGAAGTGGAACTGCGGTTCGGCGTGACGGTCGAGTCCGCCGCCGTGGACGCCGCGGGACGGGCGGCGCTGTCCTGCCGGCACCGCGACACCGGCCAGACCTTCGTGCACACCACCGACCTGGTGGTGGCCGCGACCGGCTACCGCAACCGCCGGCCCGTGTTCCTGAAACCGATCGAGGACCTGCTGCTGCGCGACGGCCGCGGCCGCCACCGGGTACGCCTGGACCACTCGGTCGAACTCGAGGCCGGCATCACCGGCCGCGTGTTCGTCGCGAACGCCGAGACGCACAGCCACGGGGTCTCCTCGCCGAACCTGGACATCGGCGCGGTGCGCAACGCCACGATCCTCAACGCGATCACCGGCCGCGAGGCCTACCGCCTGCCCAAGCGCAGCGCGTTCACGAGCTTCGGGGCCCCGCCGCGAACCTCGTAGCACCCGCCCGCAGGGCCCCCGCCCCGCAGGCCCCGCCCCGCAGGCCGTCCGGTCTGCGGGGCGGACCCGCTCAGCCGATCGGCTGCCGGGTCTCCGTCCGCACCTGGAGGGTGGTCTCGGCGCACGTGGCCAGGTCCACGGCCGCCGGGTCCTGCAGCGCGATCTCCGGCGTGACGAGGCCGACCGACGCGCCCGTGTTCTCGTCCGCCCAGGCACACATCGGCAGGGTGGTCTTCACGCCCTCCTGCGTCATCGTCAGCACCTGACAGGAGACGGTGATCCCGGAACCGGCGGGCGTGATCTCCCGCGGCGGGACGGCCAGGGTGGCGCCCTTGGCGTCCGCGGCGCCGGAGAGCATCTTCTTGCGGGCCGTCGCGGGGTCCTTGAACTGGCCGTACATCCCCGAGAAGACGAGGGCGCCGGCCCCCTTCGGGGATGCGGCGCCGTACTGGCCGACCACCGGCTCGGGGTTGCGGATCTTCGGATCGTAGGCGCCCTTGAGCGCTGCCGCGCCCTCGGTCTGCGACAGGTCCTGGTCCAGCTCGTACTCGCCCTTCAGCAGGGTCTGCGGCACGGTGAGCCGGTACTCGGCCTCGGGGAACCCGGACCCGCTCGCCAGGGCCCCCGCCCCGGCGATCCGGCTCACCGCGAAGGCGAGGATTCCGAGCCCGGCGAGCGAGGCCGCCACGACTCCGACCACCATGCCGGTCCGGTTCTTGCGCGGCGGAGGGAACGGCTGCTGCCCCGGGTACGGGTACGGGTACTGCTGCGGGTGGGCAGGAGGGGGCTGCTGCGGGTGCTGGTACGGCTGCTGGTACTGCGGGGGCCCGTACGGGCCGGGGGCCTGGTGGGGCGGCGGTGTGGTCATCCACCGAACGCTACTTCAAGCCCCGAACGGCCCCTCCGGGCAGGGGTGACCCCTGCGTGACCGCTGGTGACCGTACGGTGACCACCGCCCGCGCGACCTGGTCCGTAGCGCCCCCCGGCCGTGCATGGAGCACACTGTAGGGGGCAGACGCCCGCCACGACGGCGGCCGGGCGACGACGGCGCGGAGCCTGGTTCGCGGTGGGGGTGCCCTCCGGTCGCACGTCTGACGACGGGAGGCGGGTCGTGGTGCTCACCATGGGAGTGGAGGAAGAGTTCTTCCTCGTGGACGCCCGCACACGGGCACCGGTACCGCGGGCCCCGCGGGTGCTCAGGTCGCTCGCCGGGCTCGGCGACCAGGCCCAGGCCGAGTTCTACACCTGCCAGCTCGAGGTCTGTACCCAGCCCGTCCGCACGGGCACCGAGCTGCGCGACGAGCTCGCCGCCCTGCGGGACACCGCCGCCCGCGCCGCGTCGGAGGCCGGATGCCTCCTGGTGGGTACGGGGACGGCCGTGATCCCGCCGGCCCATGCCGTGCCGGTGACCGACGGCCCGCGCTACCGGCGCATGGCCGAGGCCTACCGCGCGGTGGTCGACGGCAGGCTCGGGGTGGTGTGCGGCTGCCACGTCCACATCGGCACCCTCGACCAGCCCCGCGCCCTGGACCTGGCCAACCGCCTGCGGCCCTACCTCCCGGCCCTCCAGTCGCTCACGGTGAACTCCCCGTTCGCCGGGGGGCTGGACAGCGGCTTCGCCGACTGGCGCTCGGTGGAGTTCGGGCGCTGGCCGACGGCGGGGCCCGCCCCGCTGCTGGACAAGGCCCGCTACGAAACCACTGCGGACGCCCTGGTGCGCTCGGGCGTCATCCTCGACCGGGGGATGATCTACTGGTTCGCCCGCCCGTCCGAGCACGTGCCCACCCTCGAGATCCGGATCGCGGACGTCAACGCCGACGTGGACACCACCGTGCTGCTGGCCCTGCTGATCAGGGGCCTGTGCACGACACTGACGGCCGAGATCGAGGCGGACGGCAGCCCGCCGCCCTGCGTCCCGGCGACGCGGCTGCGGGCGGCCCACCACTTCGCGGCCCGCTACGGCCACCACGGCGAGGGGATCGACCCGCTCACCGGCGACCTCGTGCCCGCCCACATCCTGACCTCGGCGCTCCTGCGCCGCGCCGAGCCCGGCCTGGCGGCGGCGGGCGATCTCGCCGAGGCCGAGCGGCTCCTCGGCGAGCTGCGCAGGCGGGGCACCGGCGCGGAGCGCCAGCGCGCGGTGTACGAGCGCACGGGCAGCCGGCACGCGGTCGTGGACCACCTGGCGGCCGCCACCGCGCCGGACCTGCGCCACGTGATGGCGAAACACCCCTAGACGGCCTAGCCGAGCGTGCGGACCCGCTGGTCGGTGAGCTCGTAGCGGGCGGCCACCACGGCCAGTTCGCCGGAGGAGACCTTCCCGGCGAGGTCCGGCTCGGCCGCCAGGCGGGCGCGGACCGCGCGCACGTGCGCGTTGACGGTGGCGTCGATACGGGCCTGGCCGTGCTGTCGGTGGTCGATGGAGGGGCGTATCTGGTCGGCCAGGTACTGGATGTGGGCGGGGAGCGGCTCACCGGTCTCGTCGGCGTGGACCGCCGCGGCGACGGCCCCGCACGACTGGTGGGCCAGGACGAGGACCAGCGGTATGTGCAGCTCCAGGACCCCGTAGGCGACGCTGCCCAGCACGGCCTCGTCGAGCACCTCTCCGGCGGACCGGACGGTCAGGAGGTCGCCGAGGCCCTGGTCGAACACGAGCTCCGGAGGGACCCGGGAATCGACGCAGCCGAGCACGACCGCGAAGGGGTTCTGCCCCTGCGTCAGCCGGCGGCGCACCGCGGCGGACTCGTGCGGGTGCTGCTGCAGTTGCCTGCGCCATCGCTCGTTCCCGGCCGCCAGCCGGCGCAGGGCCTGGGCGGGAGTGAGCGGGCCGTCCGTGCCCTCCGCCTCCGCGGTGGCGGCGGAGGCGGGGAACGCCGGGCCGAGGGCCAGGCCCGCTCCGGCGGCCGCGGTGCCCGCCACGGCGGAGCGCAGGAGGGTGCGGCGGCTGGGCGGGGAGGCCGCGGGTCTCCGCGTGTTCGAATTCATGGCGGGACCGTAACCCGGCTTGTGCGTAGTGAAGTTGAATCGTCGGGCGCAATGGCGTGATCCGCATGGGAGCAGGCCGGATGGGATCGGAAAGGTCTCGGCATGCGGGCAGTGGACGCGGTGCGGGGGCGGACGGCCGGGCGTGGCCGCGCCCCCGCACCGTACGGACGCACCGTACGGACGTACCGGCCGGTGGGCCCTCAGACGGCCGTGGCTCCCGCGGGTGCCCCAGGCGTGGCGGGATCGAGGCGGCCGGAGCGGTGCAGCGCGTGCAGGGCGGCCGCGCAGCCCAGGCCCAGCGCGACGAGTCCCAGCCAGGGGAGCGCGGGGAACCCCGCGGCCCGGGCCGCGTCCAGGACCGCACCGGTGAGCAGGTTGCCGAGGGCCGTGCCGACACCGCAGACCGTGTTGTACAGCCCGTAGTGCGTGGCCACCAGTCGATCACCGCAGAGGCGCACGATGGTGTCCATCTCGAAGGGGTAGGCGATCATCGTGCCCAGGGCCAGCAGCAGCGCCGACAGCGCGGCGGGGACCGCCGCCAGCAGCCACCGCCCGACGCCGCCCTGCGGCACGGGCAGCGCCGCGGCCGCTGCCAGGGGCAGGAAGGCCGAGGCCATGACCAGCAGCCCCAGCGACAGGGCCCGCCCCGGTTCCGTGCGGGCCTTGCACCAGGCGGTGACCCGGGTCTGGAACAGGACGGTGCTCAGCCCGGACACGGCGAACAGCAGGGCCACCGCGGCCGTCCCGGAGGCGCCCCCGCCCTCCAGCCGCCGGACGTCCAGCGGCAGCGCCAGGTAGACCTGGAAGGCCATGACGTAGGAGCCGATCATGGCTCCGGAGAACAGCAGGAACGGCCGGTTGGCCAGGATGCCGCGCCACTGGGCGAACACCCTCGCGCGCGGGCCCGCCCCCCGGTCGGGGGCGTCATCGCCCCGGCGGGCCGGCAGCGCGCGGATCTGTACGATGCCGAGCACCGCGAAGACGGCGGCCGCGACCAGGCAGGTGAGGCGGAAGCCCACCCCCGTCAGCACCATGCCGACCAGCGGACCCAGCAGGATGCCGGCCTGGTAGAAGACGTTGAACAGGGCGAAGGCCTCGACCCGGCGTTCACCCGAGTCCGCGGCGAGGTACGCCCGGGTGGCCGGGTTGAACAGCGCCCCGGCGAGCCCCGTCGCCGCGGAGGCGGCGATGAGCGCGGGCACGGAGCCGACCAGGCCGAGGGTCGCGAAGCCGACGACCCGCAGTCCGAGCCCGGCGATGATCATCGGTTTGTACCCGAGGCGGTCGGCCAGCGTCCCCCCGATGAGGAACATGCCCTGCTGGCTGAAGTTGCGCACGCCGAGGATCAGCCCGATCGTCCACCCGGCGAGTCCCAGCGGCCCGGCCAGGTGCGCGGCCAGGTAGGGCATGAGCATGTAGAAGCCGAGGTTGATGGTGAACTGGTTGACCATCAGCAGCTGGACGCTGCGCTCGTACGAACGGACCTGTGCGAGGGTCGCCTTCACGGGGTCGGCTCCTTCGCCCCGGCCCCGCCGAGGGTGAGCGGGTCGACGACGCAGGCGCAGCGCGTCCACTGGGTGACCTCCTTCTCGTCCAGCCGGCCGATGACATCGGGCTCGGCGGCGGGAGGGCCGTCGAGCAGGCCGTGGGCCGCGCAGTAGTCGTCGTCGTACACCGTGCTGAGGTAGCGCTGCGGCCCGTCGGGGAAGACGGCGGCGATCCTGGTGCCCTCGGGCAGGGTGCGCGACAGCCACCCGGCCACCAGGGCGACCGCTCCGACGCTCCACCCGCCGGTGGCGTAGTGGGAGGTCGCGAGCCGGCGGCAGGCCCACACGGCCTCGGCCGGGGCGACCCAGTGCACCTCGGAGAACTGGTCGTAGGCGACGTTGCGGGGGTAGATGCTCGAACCGAGCCCGCGCATCAGCCGGGTGCGGGCCGGCTGGCCGAAGATGGTGGAGCCCACGGTGTCCACCCCGACCAGGGAGAGTCCGGGGTAGAGCCGGCGCAGCACGCGGGAGATCCCGGCGGAGTGCCCGCCGGTGCCGACGCTGCACACCAGGACGTCGATGTGGCCCAGCTCGGTGGCCAGTTCCAGGGCCAGCGGCGTGTAGGCGGTGGTGTTGTCGGGGTTGTTGTACTGGTCGGGGCACCACGAACCGGGGTGCCGCGCCATGAGCCGGCTGACGCGGTCCCGCCGGGCCTGCTGCCAGCCGCCGGTGGGGTGCGGTTCGGCGACGACGTTGACCTGGGCCCCGTAGGCGGTCAGCAGCCGGGTCATCGACCTTTCCAGACCCGGGTCGGTGACCAGGGTGACGGGGTGTCCGTAGACCATGCCGGCCAGGGCGAGGCCCAGGCCCAGGGTGCCGCTGGTGGACTCGATGATCCGGGCGCCGGGCTTCAGTTCGCCCCGGGCGCGGGCCCGCTCGACCATGTGCAGGCCGGGGCGGTCCTTGATGCCGCCGGGGTTGAAGCCCTCCAGCTTCGCCCAGAAGCCGCTTCCGGCCGGGGCCAGCGGCTCCGACACGCGCAGCAGGGGAGTGTTGCCGACCAGCCCGGACAGGGTGGTGCGGGCAGGGGGTGTCACGTTGGTGAGGGAGGAATCCATTGGTCCGCTCTCGCTCGATGATGCGTCAGGACGTCGCTCGTGCGGGACGGGAGCGGTCTAGATGCGCCATCTGCACACGCTGGTCAGCGTGGAGCGTCCGGTCCGGGCCGCCGGTGCGGCCCGGGCGCCGAGGGGCCCGGCCGGGCCCGCCGACGAGGGATCGGCGACAGGGGTGAGGGGGAGCGCGGGCTCCGCGTCCGCCGGGTGGCGGGGCTCCTTCTGGGCTTGCGGGGCCAGGCCGGGGGAGAGGCAGTCGGCGTGGTGCTCCGGATAGGCCGGATGGGCCGGATGGGCCGGCTGAGCGGCGGTCCCCGCTGCCGCCGCGCCGACGGGGGCGGCGGCGGACGGCGCGGGCCCGTCGCCGGAAAGGTGGAAGGAGCAGTGCAGCACCGCGAACAGCAGCGCGCTCAGGATCCCGGCGAACAGGCCGACGCGCGAGGTGCGTCGCGGGCCGCCTGTGATCACGCTGTGATCGTAGCGTTCCCCCACCGAAATGGACGGAGTTGATCCGGACATTGTCGCGAGCCCCCTCGTGCGGCGCCGGTTGCGGTGCCGAGGCTCCCTCGCCCGCGGCGCGGACGCGCCGTCGGAGTACTCCCGCCGGGGCGCGGGCGGGGCGGGACCGTAGGATGACCGCATGATCCCCGTCCCGCAGCCGTCGCGCCGCCGCCCCACCGGGCCCGGCCGCCTGCTGCTGGTGCTCGCCGTCCTGGCCGGTGTCCTGGCCATGCACGGGCTGGGGACCGGGACGACGCCCGTCCCGCCCGAACGGGCGCACGCGGTCGCCCCGGCCGGGCACGGCTCCGGCCACTCCCGGACGGATGGGGACTGCGCGCACGGCGCCGACGGCCAGGGCCATGTGCACCACGCGGACGCCACCTGCGCCGCGACCGGGACCACCACCCCCTACGCGCCGCCCGCGCTCGCGGCCGCCCTCCCGGGCGCCTGTGCGCCCGCGGTCTTCGCCACCCGCGCCACGGCGCCGGCCGAGAGCGGGCGCGCCCCGCCGGACCTCGCGGAACTGCAACTCCTGCGCGTGTAGAGCGGCCCGCACGGCACCCCTCCCGGGGGCCGCGCTCCGCCCTGTCCTCACACCTCAAGGAGTCGTTCCACCATGAGCAAGAACCGTTCCCCGATCCGCCGCAGCTCCGCCGTCGCCGTCGCCGTGACGGCCTCGTTCGTCCTCGCCGCCTGCGGCGCGGCCGACGACGGCGGCGCCGCGCACGGCGGCCACGCCGCCCCGTCCGCGTCCCCGTCGGCCTCGTCCCCCGCCACGCAGGGGCAGCACAACGCCGCCGACGTCGCCTTCGCCCAGGGGATGATCCCCCATCACCGCCAGGCCGTGGAGATGGCTGACCTCGCTCCCTCCCGGGCCGCATCCGCGGAGGTGAAGGAGCTCGCCGAGGCGATCAAGAAGGCCCAGGACCCGGAGATCAAGACCCTGTCCGGGTGGCTGACCTCCTGGGGCGAGCAGGTGCCCCCCGCGGGCGCCGCCGGCCACGCCGGTCACGGGGACGGCGGCGGGATGATGACCGCCGACGAGATGGAGAAGCTGGGGAACGCCTCCGGCACGGCGTTCGACACCGCCTTCATGGAACTCATGATCAAGCACCACGAAGGGGCCGTCGCGATGGCGAGGACGGAGCGCGCGCAAGGCGCCTTCCCCGAGGCCAAGACGATGGCCGAGGCCATCATCAGCTCCCAGAGCGCCGAGATCGCGACCATGAACGGGCTCCTCGGCAAGGACTGATCCACCGAGCGGGCGCGGCGGCCCTCACGGCCTGTCGGACGAAGGGTCCAGCAGGCGGGCCGCCGCCTCGCGCATCTCGATCTTGCGGATCTTCCCGGTGACCGTCATCGGGAACTCCTCCACGACGTGCACGTAGCGCGGGATCTTGAAATGGGCGAGCCGGCCCTCGCAGAAGGCGCGCACGTCCGCGGCGGTCAGGGGTTCTGCGCCCTCCCGCATCCGCACCCACGCCATCAGCTCCTCCCCGTACTTCGGGTCGGGCACGCCGATGACCTGGACGTCCAGGATGTCGGGGTGCGTGTGGAGGAACTCCTCGATCTCGCGCGGGTAGAGGTTCTCGCCGCCGCGGATCACCATGTCCTTGATGCGGCCGGTGATGCTCAGATAGCCCTCGCCGTCCATGACCGCCAGGTCGCCCGTGTGCATCCAGCGCGCCGCGTCGACGGCCTCGGCGGTCCGCTCCGGCTCGCCCCAGTAGCCGAGCATCACCGAGTAGCCCCGGGTGCACAGCTCGCCCGGCTCTCCGCGGGGCACCGTCCGGCCGGACTGCGGATCGACCACCTTCACCTCCAGGTGCGGTCCGACGCGGCCCACGGTCGACACCCTGCGTTCGACGGAGTCGTCCGCGCGGGTCTGCGTCGACACCGGCGAGGTCTCCGTCATCCCGTAGCAGATGGACACCTCGGCCATGCCCATCCGCTCGATGACCTCCTTCATCACCTCGACCGGGCAGGGCGAGCCCGCCATGATCCCCGTCCGCAGGCTGGACAGGTCGTAGCCGTCGAAGCCGGGGTCGGCCAGTTCGGCGATGAACATGGTGGGGACCCCGTAGAGCGAGGTGCACGACTCCGCCTCGACCGCGGCGAGCGTGGCCGCGGGGTCGAACGACGGCGCGGGGATCACCATGGCCGCACCGTGGCTGGTGCACGCCAGGTTGCCCATCACCATGCCGAAACAGTGGTAGAACGGCACCGGGATGCAGACCCGGTCCCGTTCGGTGTAGTGGCACAACTCGCCGACGAAGAAGGCGTTGTTGAGGATGTTGTGGTGCGAAAGGGTCGCCCCTTTGGGGAAGCCCGTCGTGCCCGAGGTGTACTGGATGTTGATCGGGTCGTCCGCACTGAGCGCCGCCTGAGCCCGGGCCAGGTCGGCCGGGTCGCCCTGCCGGCCGCGCTCCAGCAGGGCGGCCCACTCGGGTCCTTCCAGCAGGATCGTGAACTCCAGCTCCGGGCAGCGCGGCCGCACCTGCGCGATCATGGCCGCGTAGTCGGAGGTCTTGAAGCGCTCCGCCGCGACCAGCAGCCGGATCCCGGACTGCCGCAGCACGTACTCGAGTTCGTGCGAGCGGTAGGCCGGGTTCACGGTGACGAGGACCGCACCGATCCTGGCGGTGGCGTACTGCACCAGCGTCCACTCGGCACGGTTCGGTGCCCAGATCCCGACCCGGTCGCCCTTGGCGATGCCGAGGCCGAGCAGCCCGAGCGCGAGGGCGTCGACGTCGGCCGCCAGCTCGGCGTACGTCCAACGGCGCCCGGAGGCCCGGTCGATGAGGGCGTCGTGCCCCGGGAACCGCCGCACGGTGCGGTCCAGGTTCTCTCCGATGGTGTCGCCCAGCAGCGGCACGTCGCAGGCACCGGACGCATAACTCGACGCGGAGGACACACGTATCTCCTGGGCTCGGGGGCAGGGGCGCGCGGCCGGCGGGCCGGCGTCCTGTCATGATCCACGGCGCCCCGTCCGGGGGCTACCCCCCGGACGGGGCACGGCGGGCGCGGCTCAGCGCGCGTGGTGCTCCGGCAGATCCACCTCGGCCGGAGCGACGGCGAAGCCGCGCGCGGTGGCCGACCTGGACTGCTTGCCGCAGAAGGCGGCTTCCAGCGTCCCGCCCAGCGCCGTGTTCGCGGCGCCCCGGTTCGAGGTGTTCGCCATGGCGGTGAGACTGCGGCGGCCGTCACGGGTCGCGAACGCGTACGTGTAGTAGCCCTGCACGGTGCCCGTGTGGCCGTACACCGACGTGCCGCACGACAGGTCGTAGCGGCGCAGGCCCAGCCCGTAGAAGCGGGTGCGGGCGGCGTCCGTCGGGGTCATCTCCAGCATGGCGTCCAGCATCCGCGGCGCCAGCAGCCTGCCGCCGAGCAGTGCGGAGGTGAAGGCGTTCAGATCGGCCGGGTCGGAGATCACCGCCCCGGCGGACTGCGCCCAGGACACGGTCTGCTCGGTGGAGTCGACCAGCGGCGCGCCCTCCTCGTCGGGGTGGAGGTAGCCGCGTGCGTGCCGCCCGTCGATCCGGGTCCGGGGGTGCACGTACGAGGTGTTGCGCAGGCCCAGCGGCCTGATGATCCGGCGCTCGTACTCCTCGCCCACCGCATGCCCGGTGACCTTCTCGACGAGCATGCCGACGACCACGAAGTTGGTGTTCGAGTACGAGTACGCCGCGCCCGGTCGGGTCGTCCTCGGTTCCTTCAGGGAGAGGCCCACCAGCTCCCGGTAGCCGAACACCTTCGTGCGCACGGCCTCGAAACCGGGCACGGTCCGCGCGAACATGGCGTCCGTGTAGTCGGCCAGCCCGCTGCGGTGGCTCAGCAGGTGGCGCACGGTGATCCGGTCGTCGGGCAGCAGTCCCGGCAGGTAGTGGTTGACCGGGGCGTCCAGCCGGAGCCTGCCCTCGGCCACGAGCTGCAGCAGCACCACGGCGGAGAACGTCTTGGTGACGCTGCCGATGCGGAAGCGGGAGCGGGTGTCCATGGCCGCGCCCGTGGCCCGGTCGCGCACCCCCACCGCCCGGGACTGGACCCCGCCGGGGCCGGTGATCCGCGCCAGGGCGCCGGGCGCTCCGGCATCGGTCGTCTGGCGCAGGGCCCGGACCAGGGCCTGGAGGTCGGCGGGCGCCTCGGCGGCGTGGGCGGCAGTGGCCGGCGCCGCGCCGGCCAGCACGGCCAGCAGGGCGGCACCGACGGCCAGCCGTCGGTTCAGGGACAGGAGCATGTCGTTCCTCGACTCGGTGGACAGCGGACAGCGGACAGCGGACGCGCGGCCGGCGGCGCAGGTGCGGCCGGCGGCGGACGTACGCGCCCGAGCGATCAACGGGCGCGAGTGGGTCCGGGGGACGGGGTGGGGGCAGAATTGACGGGAGGCCGTGAGGCCGGGAGGCCGGGAAGCCCGAAAGGGGGCGTCTGGTGCCGACGGATCCGCCGGGGGGCGAGCGCGAGCAGTCCCCTGGCCTCCTGAGGTCGGAGCCCGGCACGCTGCTGGAGCACGTGACCGTGGCGGTCTTCGGCCTCGACGACGAGGGCGGCATCCGCTACTGGGGTCCCGGCGCCGAGGACCTCTTCGGACACCCCGCCGCAGCCGTGCTCCGCGGACCGGCCGACATCCTGTTCCCCGCCCCGCCGCCGGGCCGCCCCACGGCCGCCGCGCAGCTGGTCGAGCGCGGCCGCACGCTCGGCTACTGGCGGGTCCGCATGCCCGCCGCACACCGCGACGGGACGGTCTTCGACTGCGGTTTCCGGGTCTTCCCCGTCACCGGCCCCGGCGGCAGCTCGGTGATCATGGGTCTGGCCAGCAGGGGCGAGGACCTCGACCGGGTCAAGACGAACCTGGCCTTCCTCGACGCCCTCTTCGAGACCTGCCCCATCGGCCTGGTCATGCTCGACGCGCACCTGCGGTACGTCCACCTCAACCAGGCACTGGCCGACATGGACGGCATGTCCATCGCGGACCACCTCGGACGCCGCATGACCGAGGTCATGCTCACCTCCGACGGGGGCGAGTACGAGCGCAGGCTGCGGGGCGTGGCCCGGGGAGGGCGCCCCGTGGTCGGCGCCCTGGTGGGCCTGCGCACACCGGGCCGCCCCGACCGCGACCAGGTCCGGTCCGTGAGCCTGTTCGCGCTCAGCGGCGCCGGTGACACCCGCCCGGGTGTGGGCGGGCTGCTGGTGGACGTGACCGACCGCGAACACGCCATCCTGGAGGCCACGGCGGCCCGCAGGCGGCTCGCCCTGCTGGACCGGGCCGGGGCCCGCATCGGCACCACCCTCGACCTGCGCGTCACCGCGCGGGAACTGGTCGAGACCGTGGTCCCCGAGTTCTGCGACGGCGCCGTCGTGGAACTCGTCGACCGGGCGCCCGAGGACCCCGAGGTGTTCGACCCGGACCTCCCGCTGGTCACCCGCCGCATCGCCGCCGGGACCGTCCTGCCCCCGCCCGCGGACGAACTCGTCGGCGGGCTGGAGCACGTCACCTACCCGCCGGGCTCCAGCATCCACGCCATGCTCCGTACGGGACGCCCCCTGTCCGTCCCCGTCAACGAGGAGTTCACGACCCGCACCGTCGTCCACCAGGAGCGCGCCCGGCTGCTGCTCGCCAGCGGGCTGTCGGACATCCTCATCGCCCCGCTCATCGCCAGGGGAACGGTCCAGGGCATCACCATGTTCGGCAGGGCGGCGGCCCGCCCGGCCTTCACCGAGGAGGACCTGGGGCTGGCCGGTGAGCTGGCCTCCCGCGCGGCGCTCTGCCTGGACAACGCACGCCTCTACGGCCGGGTGCGGGACATCGCGCTCACCCTTCAGCGGGCCCTGCTCCCCGGCGCCACCGGCGCCGGCCCGTACGTGCGCGTCGCCCACCGGTACCTGCCCGCCGGACCCGTCACCGAGGTGGGCGGCGACTGGTACGACGTGATCAGCCTGCCCGCCGACCGGGTGGCCCTCGTCGTCGGCGACGTGATGGGGCACGGGGTGCGGGCGGCGGCGTCGATGGGCAGGCTGCGCATCACGGCCAAGGCACTGGCCCGGCACCACGCGGACCCCGGTGCGCTGCTCGCCGAACTCGACGCCTGCGCGCGGGAGGCCGGGATCGAACTCGCCACCTGCCTCTACCTGCTCTACGACCCCGCGACCGGGCGCGCCCGCCTGGCCAACGCGGGCCACCCGCCGCTCCTGGTCCGCCTCCCGGACGGCACGGTCGAGGCGGTGACGGACGCGCCCGGGGTGCCGCTGGGCGTGGGCGGGTTCCCGTTCGCCACGACGGAACTGGACCTTCCGCAAGGTGCCACGCTGGCCCTCTACACCGACGGCCTCATCGAGGCCAGGGGCCGGGACATCGACGCCGGCATGGAGGCGCTGCGCGACCAGCTGCGGCAGGCGCGGGGCACGATGGAGGAGGCGGCCGACCGCATCCTGGCGAACCTGCTCCCCGGCCCCCCGGCCGACGACACGGTCCTGGTCCTGGCCCAGGTCAGCCGGGCACCGGGCTGCTGAGGGCGTGGCAGCTGTGCGAATCTTGTCCGGCACGCAGGACGGAGCGCAGGACGGAGCGCGGGACCGGCGCACAGCCGGGCCGTACGGGAGGGGACCCACACGATGCACACGCCGAGCCGGCCCGAAGACCTGGACCGCCCCGAGCTGCTCTGGGCCAGGGCGGTGACCCTGGCCGTGCTCGACGCCGCCTGCAGCGACCGCACCGAGTTCGCCGTCGACGACGACGGCGTGTGGTGCCACTCCACCGGCGCGGGCGGCTGGTGGCGCCTGACCGTGCTGGACGACGGGGCGCGCGCGGTGTTCTGCGGCCAGGACCCGGACGGCAGCCACACCCACGTCGACGACCGGCAGGTCGACTTCCTCGCGGGCGGCCCCGACTGGCTGCCGTGGGACCTGCTGCGCGAGGACGCCGCCGGCAACCTCCTCGGCTTCGTCTACTGGTGGCAGGACGGCGCCTGGCACCGCATCGCGTACCCGGACGGCCTGCCCGAGGACGGCCTGGACGGCGCCGCGCCGTGGGCCGGCTCGCACGAGGAGTTCCTCGAACTGGCCGTGGACGCGCGGGACGTCCCGTACGGGCAGCAGCGGCGGACCCTGGCCGAAGCGGTCGAGCGGTTCGCCCGGGCGGCGCGGGAACGCAAGGCCGACGAGGCCGCCGTGGCGGCGCTGCTGGCCCCGGCCCGCGGCGTGGGCGCGCCGGCGCCGCGGCTCGAGGTGGCGCTCGCCCTCGCCGCGCGCGCCGGCATCCTCGCGTAGCGCCTGCGCGGCCCCGCCGTCCGGACGTGTCCCGCACGCCCGGACGCCGGGGGCGGCGGGCTACTTGAACGCGGCGAACGCCTTGGTGAAGGCCAGCGGCTCCTGGAGGATGGAACTGCACGTGGCGTCCGCGTGGTTGACGGCTCCGGCCGCGCACTGCCGGTCGCGCGCCGAGGACCACATCGCCAGCCGGCCGATCCCCTTCGACGCCGCGAAGTCCACCAGCTGGGAGGCGTCCGCGACGGTGAAGACCTCGCTGACGACGTCGTTGACGCCGATCATCGGCGTGACGGCGACCGCCTTCCAGGCCGCCGCGTCGGAGAGCCCGAGCACGCCCTTGAGCTGGGCCTGCGTGGCCGTCGCGGCCTGGATGGCGTACTGCCCCATGTCCCCGCTGTACGCGGGCCCGTAGTCCATCGCCATGATGTTGACGGCGCCGATCCGCACGCCGTTCTTCTTCGCGTCGGCCAGCAGCGCCACGCCCGGCTGGGTCAGCCCCTCGGGCATCACGGGCAGGGTGAACGCCACGTCCAGGCCCGGGTGCGACGCCTGCAGCCGGGCGATCGCCTGGGCCCGGCGCGTGTTGGCCGCAGTGTCCGGCAGGGCCGCGCCCTCGATGTCGAAGTCGACCTTGGTGAGCCGGTACTGGTCGACGACCTTCCCGTAGGCGGCGGCCAGCTCGTCCACGGTGGCGCAGTTCAGCGCCAGTTCGTGCCCGGCCGCCCCGCCGAACGACACCCGGACGTCACCGCCTCTGGACCGCAGGGCGCCTATCTGCGCGGCGACCTTGTCGCTCGCGAGGTCCGTCACCCCGCCCCACAGCGGCGCGCAGCCGCCGCCGGAGGTGATGAAGGCGAGGTGGAACTCCTTCACCCCGGTCCTGGACGCGGTGTCGACCAGGTCGTACGCGGGGTACAGGGACGTGTCCACGTACGGGGCGAACCGCGCGCCCGGGGTGGCCGGGACGGTCCCGGTGGGGGCGGGCGACGTGGTCCGGGTCGGCCGGCCGGAGCTCGCGGTCGGGGCGGCGGTGGCCGTCGAGGTGGGCGCCGCCGTCGGCGTCGCGGAGGTGGGACGGGCGGTGGGGCGGCCGCTCGGGCCGGCCGTGGCGCCCTGGTCCACCGAGCACTTGAGCCCGTTGATGCGGCAGCCGGTGGGGTCGCCGGGCGTGCCCGGTCCGCTCGTCACGAACCCGACGGTGACGGAGGCCCCCGCCGCCATCCGGCGGTTCCAGCTCGCGGGCTTCACCGTCACGCGCTGCCCGTCGACCGTGTGGACTGCGTTCCACAGAGAGTCGATCCGCACACCGGCCGGCAGGTCGAACTGGAGCGTCCAGTCCGACCGGCTCTGCCCGGTGGCGTTCGTGATGACGTACTGGCCCGTGTAACCGCCGCTCCAGGAACTGGACTTCGTGTAGACGGCTCCCACGGAGCCGGCCTGCGCGGTTCCGGTGAACGCGAAGGCCGCGCCCCCGATCACCGCCGCGGCAACGACCGCGCCCGTGACCTTCGCCGTACGACTCGCCCTGCGCCGGTGACCGACTGTCCTGCTCATCGCGTGCCTGCCTTCGTGTTACTGGGGAGTTGGGTGCGGCAGCACGCTAGCCGCCTCGAAACGGACATTCGTTCGTTTGGGGGCGGCGCTGTAGAGCCTTAGGCTCCGCTTAAGGGAGCGATCGGCAGGTGTTAAGTCTCAGCCGTGGCTGGTGTCGATGACGCAGAAGCGGTTGCCCTCCGGGTCGGCCAGGACCACGAAATCGGGGTCCTCGGGGTAGGAGTCCCAGGCGACGTGCCGGGCCCCCAGGGACACCAGGCGGGCCACCTCCGCCTCCTGTTCCGCCGCGTCGGCGGCGTACAGGTCGAGGTGGACCCGCGGGTGTTCCTGTACGGGCGACACGCTGCGGCCGAGGGCCAGGCCCGGCCCGGTGCCGTCGGCCGGGACCAGGACGGTCCAGCCGTCCGCCACCTCGCCGTCGCGCGGGACGTACCCCAGCGCCCGGCCCCAGAAGTCCGCCGCCCTGCGTACGTCCGCGGCGCCCATCACGATCGTTCCGATGCTCAGCATGATCGGATTCTGGCAAACACGTCCTCAGCGCGGGAGCCTTTCGATCGCCACCATCGCGGCGTCGTCCCCGAGCGTGCTGCCGGCCGCGTGGGACAGCAGGTCGGCGCACAGCCGGTCCAGCAGGGCCCGTGGGCGGGTGCCCGACCAGGCGGCGGCGCGCTGCGCGAGGGGGTAGAACGTCCCCGCCGCGTCGCGCGCCTCCAGGACCCCGTCCGTGTAGAGGAGCAGGACGTCGCCCGCCTCGAAGGCGAACGTCTGTGCGGTGACGGACGATTCCGCCAGAGCGGCCAGCCCCAGGGGCGGCGAGGAATGGTCCACGTCCAGGGCGATCGCCCGGCCGCTGCGCAGCAGGAGCGGCGGCGGGTGGCCGCAGCTGACGAGGTGCAGGACCGGTTCGTCGTCGGGGATCTCCAGGACGGCCGCGGTGACGAAGCTCTCGCCCCGGTCCCCGGACTCGTCGAGGTCGGGGGAGACCGCAGCCTCCAGGTAGGCCACCAGCCCGGGCAGAGCGGCCTCCTGGTGAGCGGCGGCCCGGAAGGCGCCGAGGACGAGCGCGGCGTCCCCGACCGCCTCCAGCCCCTTGCCGCGGACGTCCCCGATGATCAGCCGGGTCGCCGTGGCGGTGCGGGCGGCCGCGTACAGGTCGCCGCCGATCCGGGCCTCGGCCGCGGCGGCCAGATACAGCGAGGCCACGCCCAGCGGCCCCATCCGGTCGCGCAGCGGCCGCAGCACCACCTGCTGGGCGGTCTCGGCCACCGACCTCAGCTGGACCAGCTCCCGCTCGCGGACCTCGCGCAGGTGGGCGAAGAGGGTCACGAACACCGAGATCATGATCAGTGCGCAGATCTGGAAGGTGTGGTTCAGATCGGTGAGCGTGGTGCGCACCGCCGCCACCACCGCCTGGGCCAGGACGGCCAGCACGCCGACGAACCCCGTCATCCTGGGCCCGGCGAACGAGGCGGTCAGGGCCGGTGCGGCGACGAGGAAGGGGCCGAGGTGGACATCGGGCGGCGCGAGTACGTCCACCACCGTGACCAGGGCGATCAGCGCGAACGGAACCGCCAGCTGTGCGTGGCGCACCTGCCGGGACCGGGGGCGGGACGCGAGCGGCGGCCGGAGATCCATCGTCCCTGCATACACCGCGAAGGGATCGCAGTCCCTCAGCCCCGGCCGTCGCGGGCTCCGCTTCTGCGCTCCTGGGGCCCGACTCCGTCCGGCTACGAGCGCCGGCGGGGCTTTCCCCCCTTGCCGCCCTTCGCGCCCTTGCCGCCCTGGGGACCGCGGCCGGCCGACTTGCCGGGTGCGGCCTTGCGCGGGGTGCCGCCGCCCGATTCCGGACGCTTGGCCTTGGCCTTCGCCTTCGCGGTGGCCTTCGGCTGCGCGGCGACGGCCGGGCGGCCCCGGGTGCTGTTCACGGTCCGCCCTCGGACGATCCCGATGAACTGCTCGACCAGGTCGGTGGTCTCCTCCTGCGGCCACGACAGGGCCACCCGCGACTCGGGGGCGTCCGTGACCGGCCGGTAGGTGAGGTCCTTGCGGTGGTGCAGGCGCGCGAGCGACTGCGGCACGACGAGGACGCCGACCCCCGCGGCCACCAGCTCGATCGCGTCACCGGTCGTCGCGGGGCGCTCGATCGCGGGCTGCCCCGGCAGCCGCTCCCAGTCGAGGGTGTCGTCGAGGGGGTGCAGCACGATCTCCTCGGCCAGGTCCGCCGTGGAGACCTCCTCGACCGCCGCCACCAGGTGGTCCTTGGGGATCACGACGACCGTGGTCTCGGTGTAGAGCGGGATGGCGCTGAGGTCGTCCCGGTCCACCGGAAGCCGTACGAAACCGGCGTCCGCGGCTCCGTCGCGCAGCGCGCCGAACGCCTCGGCGGGGGACACCGGGACCAGGGTCAGCGGGACGTCGGGCAGTCGCTCGTTCCAGATCCGGATCCACTTGGTGGGTGTCACCCCGGGGACATAAGCGAGCCGGAACACATGGGGTACTTCCGAGCCTGTCACCCCGCAAGGTTACCGGTCGTGGTCGGAGGTAGCGCACACGCTCGATACTCTTGACACCATGACGTCCCACCAGAGCGCCCAGACGATGAAGCCCGCGACCGCGGCCAAGAAGCTGGGTGTGTACCTCGAGGCCACCCCCGCAGAGTTCCGGGAGGGTGCCGTCTCGCGCACCGAGCTGAACGCCCTCCAGTCCGACCCGCCCGCATGGCTGGTGGAGCTGCGGCGCAACGGCCCGCACCCCCGCCCCGTGGTGGCGGCGAAGCTGGGCGTCTCCATCGCCGGTCTCGCCCGCGGCGGGGTCACCGAGCCGCTCACCACGGAGCAGATCGAAGCCCTGAAGCAGGAATCTCCCGAGTGGCTCCAGCGCGAGCGCGCCACCCAGGCCGAGGTCCGCAAGGAAGCGGTGCGGATCAAGGAGAAGCAGGCCGAGAAGGCGGCGAAGAACGCCGGTTCCTGACCCGCGTCCGATCCCGCTCACCGGGCCCGGCTCCCCTGGAGGAGCCGGGCCCGATGCCTTCCGACCGACTTCTGTTCTGCCTTGCTGTTCTGCCTTGCCTCTGCGGTGCGCCCGTCTGCTCCGCGCTACTTCTCCGCGCTTCTTCTCCGCGCTTCTTCTCCGCGCTTCTTCGCGTCTCTTCCGGGCGCTTCGTCCAGGCGCTTCTTCTACGCGCTCTCGCCGGTCGCCAGCATGTGCACCGCCCGGTCGAGCCGGACCTGCCGGATCTCCGGGGTCAGTGCCTGGAGCAGCGGCAGCGCCACCAGGTAGCGGCCCGTCCTGTCGAGGGCCTCGAACGCGGTGCGGGCCGCGGGGTTCGCGTCGAGCGCGGCCGCCAGGTCGTCGGGGACCGCCGCGGTCTTCTGCGACGCGTAGGCCCCGGCCCACCGTCCGTCCGCCTGGGCCCTGCGCACCTCGGCCAGTCCCGGTTCGCGCATCCGCCCGGTGGCGGTCAGCACGGCGACCTTGTCCACGTTCACCTGCGACCACAGGCTCCGGGGCCGGCGCGGCACGTACTTCTGCAGGTAGTGGGTCGCGTCGAGGGCCCGCCGCTGCCCGGAGATCCAGCCGTAGCACAGGCCGATGTCGACGAGCTCGTCATCGGTCACCGACGGGATGCCGGACTTCTTCTTCGCCACCTTGATCCACACGCCCTCGTGGCGCGTGTGGTGGGCGGCCAGCCAGTCCTCGAACGCACGGGCGTCCGGGAAGGCGATGATCTGCACTCCGTCGAGCTCGTCCATGGGCCCACGCTATAGGCCGCCGGTGATCTCGCACAGGGCTTCCTCAGGCGGTCGCGGCCTCGGGGCTGCGCCCGTCGCGGCTGCGCACCGCCGTGGGCCGGGAGGCGAACAGCCCGTCCACCGCGAGTGCGCCCGGACCGGTGAACACCAGCAGCAGGAAGGCCCAGCAGAACAGGACGGAAGGCTCTCCGCCGTTCTGCAACGGCCACAGGGCGCCGGGCTGGTGGACGCTGAAGTACGCGTACGCCATCGAGCCGGAGGCGACGAACGCGGCCGCCCTGGTGCCGAGGCCCACGAGGACCAGGACGCCGCCGACGAGCTGGATGACCGCGGCGTACCAGCCGGGCCAGGCGCCGACCGGGACGGTGCCGCCGCCGTGGGCGCCGCCGAGGACGCCGAAGAGGGAAGCGGCGCCGTGCGAGGCGAACAGCAGTCCCGTGACGATCCGGAACAGGGCGACGGCGTACGGGCGGCCTCTGTCGAGAAGGGAGGTCATGGTGGGGGGCTCCTTCGGTGGGGACGGGTGCCGAAGTGGTGGCCGGTGTGGTGTGCGCGAGGGGGGATGCACACCGGGCGTGGCATAGGTTAGGTATGCCTAAACAGGCCTGGCAAGATCGAGTTCCGGCCACCGGCCGAGCGGTGGCGACGCTACCGCGCGGCCGCGGCACGACGCCGACGGCGCGCGCAGGCGGCTCACCGCCGTCCCGCAGGAGTTCCGCAGCAGTCCGCCGGGTCCAGCCGGAGTCCTGTGGCAGTCCCGTGGTGGTCCCGTGGGAGTCCGCCCGCTGGCGGCCCGCGGAGCGCTGGGGTCCGCTGGAGTGGTGAGTCCCCTTCCCGGTAGCGCCTGGTGGGCGGGTCTCCCGCCGGCGGCGGGAGCCGCCGTCATGGCCGCCGGAATCCTCTCCGTCGCCCTGCACCTGACCGGCCACGAGGTGCTCTCGCTCGTGGCGCTGGCCCTGGCCGGCGCGCTCTGGCTGGTTCTCGCCGCCGACTTCACGGCCCGCCTGCTGGGGGACCGCGGACGGTTCCGGGCCGAGGCCGACACCCCCGCCGCGCTCACGGCGGTCGCCGCCACCACCGTGCTCGGCACCCGCCTCTGCGCGCTGGGATGGCAGAGCGCGGCCGCCGCCCTGCTGGCCCTGGCCGCTGCGCTGTGGCCCGGGCTGCTCGTGGGTGTCCTAAGGCACTGGCGGCGGCGCATGCCGGGGGTCGCGTTCCTCGGCTGCGTCGCCACCGAAGGGCTCGCCGTCCTCGCGGCGGTGCTGGCCGACGTGGGCCACCACGACTGGCTGGCCCGGGCGGCACTGGCCGCCTTCTGCCTCGGACTGCTCCTCTACGGGGCGGCCCTGGTCCGCTTCGACCTCCGCGAGGTCATCGGCGGCGCGGGCGACCACTGGGTGGCGGGCGGCGCGCTCTCGATCTGTGCCCTCGCCGGCTCCAAGCTCACGGCATCACCCGTATGGACCGGTGCCGCGCACACGGCCCTGCGGACCGCCACGCTGACCGCGCTCGCCCTCTCCCTGCTCTGGTACGCCGTCCTCCTCGGCGCCGAACTGCGCCACCCCCGCCCGCACTACGACATCCGGCGCTGGGCCACCGTCTTTCCGCTCGGCATGACGGCCACCGCCTGCCTCTCCGCGGCGCAACCGGCCGGACTGCCGTGGCTGCGTCCGCTGGGCGAGGTCCTGCTCTGGATCGCCGTGGGAGCGTGTCTGCTGACCTGCGCCGCGTTCCTCGCCACCCGCTGGACCGCCCACCGCCGCCGTCCCTGACGCGGCCGTTGCCGTGGCGCCGGCGTTCCGCACTCAGTAGGGTCCCGGCATGGCCTACACGTTCCAGGTGACCATCGACTCCCCAGACCCGCACCCGCTCGCGGACTGGTGGGCCGACGCCCTCGGCTGGGACGTGGAACCGAGCGACGAGGCCTTCATCCGCGGCGTGATCGCCGCGGGCCAGGCGACCGAGGACGACACCACCACCCACCGGGGCACCCTCGTGTGGAAGACGGGCGCCGGGATCCGCCACCCCGAAGGCCTGGAGCGCGCCCCCCGGATCCTCTTCCAGCTGGTCCCCGAGCCCAAGACCGTCAAGAACCGCGTCCACCTCGACGTCCGCACCGGGTCCGACGACCCGAAGGCCGTGGTCGAACGGCTGCTCGCCAAGGGCGCGACCTTCCTCCACGAAGGACACGAAGGCCCCTCCACGTGGACCACGCTCGCCGACCCGCAGGGCAACGAGCTCTGCATCAGCCACTGACGCAGGCCACCGGGAGGGCGAGACGGAGAACGGCCTGCCGAACTGCCCTTCCGCGCCCACACGTTCCGCCCGGTCATCGTCCAGCCGGTGCGCGCCGTGCCCTCCAAGACCCGGCTCCACCGCACGCTGTACGCGGTCGCCGCTCCCTCGTCCCGCTCGTCCGCCGGATCGCGCCGGACCTCGCCATCACCGGCGGGGCGACGGGCAGCGCCGTGATCGCCGTCGCCTCGCCCGGCGCCGCGCCGCCTGCGACGGCGCGGCACCGAAGTCACCGGCCGCATCCTGCGCCCGAAGGACATCAACCGCCTCGGCGCCCTCCGCGACCAGGCATAATTGACTACCGGGCAGACCCTCCCGCAGGCGAGAATCAGCCATCTCAAACCGGGAGGAACCCATGAGCCAGGACCGCCTGACTCTCCATGACCTGCTGCCCGCACAGGCGCTGGCGGACTCGATCGACGCCGGGTACGTCACCCGCAAGGCGCACCCCGAGCTGCCGCTGTCCATCTACACCTACACGCGGACGGCCCAGTACGAGCGCGTCTGGAACGAGGTGACCACGCGCTGCCGGGGGCTCGTCGCCGACGACACCACCGGCGCGATCGTCGCCCTGCCGCTGCCGAAGTTCTTCAACGTCGGCGAGCACGAGGCGGGCCGGCCCTACGCGCCCGCCCTGCCGGACGAGCCGTTCGAGGTGTACGAGAAGGTCGACGGCAGCCTCGCCGTGGTCTTCCACTACGCGGACCGCTGGCGGGTCGCCTCCAAGGGTTCCTTCACCAGCGCCCAGGCCACCTGGGCCCAGCGCCTCCTCGACTCCCGGGACACCTCGGCGCTGCGCCCCGGAACCACCTACCTCGCCGAGATCCTGTACCCGCAGAACCGCATCGTCGTCGACTACGGCGGCCGGCGCGACCTCGTCCTCCTCGCCGCGTTCGGCGCGGACGGCACCGAGGTCCCGCTCGCCGAGGCCGCGCCCCACTGGGAGGGGATCGGCTCCGTCGTCACGCTCTGGCCCGCGATGCCCCTCGACCAGCTGATCGCGCTGACCGAGTCCAGCACCCTGCCCGGCGGCGCAGCGGCGACCGGCATGGACGCGGAGGGCTTCGTGCTGCGCTTCGCCTCGGGCGTGCGCGCCAAGGCCAAGCTGTCCGAGTACGTACGGCTGCACAAGGTGCTCACCGGCGTCACCGAGCGGGACATCTGGCGCAGCCACGGCATCCAGCGGTTCACCGGCCTGCCCGCCAAGCAGCTCGCCCAGGGCCTCAACTGCACGGTCGCCGACATCGAGGCCTCCGGCGGCAAGCCGCTCGACGCGCTGCTGGAGCAGGTGCCCGACGAGTTCGACACCTGGGTCCGCGAGGTGATCGACCGCCTGGAGGCCGAGGCCGCGCGCCACGAGCGGGCCATCGACGAGGCCTACGCCGGACTCGCGCACCTGGCGGGCGACCGGGGAGCCTTCGCCCGCGCCGTCCAGGAGCTGGACGACCGTACCGTGCGCCCCGCGATGTTCATGCGGCTCGACGGCCGGCCGACCGAACTCACCACGTGGCGCCAGGTCCGGCCGGAGACCGCCGACCCCTACATCACCGACGAGGAGAACCACACCGTGTCCGAGCAGAAGCGCGCGCCCGCGCCCGCTTCGGTGCCCGCGCCCGCTTCCGTGCCCGCGCCCGCGCCCGCGCCCGCTTCGGTGCCCGCACCCGCTTCCGTACCGGCGCCGAAGGCGGCCCCGGGCGTCCCGGCACCCGCCGCGGCGCAGGAGCCCCCGCTGCCCGTCGTGCACCTCATGACGGGTCTGCCGGCCTCCGGCAAGACCACGGCGGCCCGCGCCCTCCAGGCGCAGTCCGACGGCCGGATGCGCCGGGTCAACCTGGACGACCTGCGGCGCATGCTCGACCTGCCGGACCCCGGGCGGGGCCGGTCGCACGCGCACGAGCAGACCGCACTGGCCGTGCAGGACGCGGCGGTCCGCGCGGCCGTCGACGGCGGTTTCGACGTGGTCGTCGACAACACCCACCTGACCAAGCACATCCCCAAGCGGCTCAAGGCGGCGGTCGGCGGCCTCGCCACCTTCGTCGTGCACGACTTCACCGACGTCCCGCTGGAGGAGTGCCTGCGCCGTGACGCGGCCCGGGAGAACCCGGTCGGTGAGGAGATCATCCGCATCCTCGCCGACAAGCACCGCAAGGCCCGCAAGGGCGGCTGGCGGCTGACGGCGGAGTGGCTGAACGGCACGTCCGCGGACGTGGCGGTACCGCCGGTCCGGGAGTACGTCGCCGACCCGGCCCTGCCCGCCGCGGTGATGTGCGACATCGACGGAACGCTCGCGCTGACCGGCGACCGCGGCCCGTACGACTTCACGCGCTGCGAGCTCGACCTGCTCAACGAGCCGGTGCGCCGCGCCCTGGACGCCTTCCGGCGGGCCGACGGCGACGTGATCGTGCTGCTGTCGGGGCGCAGCGAGGAGCACCGCCCGCAGACCGAGTCCTGGCTGCGGCGGCACCGGGTCCCGTACGACGAGCTGTGGATGCGCGCGGCCGGCGACACGCGCCGCGACGACGTGGTGAAGGCGGAGCTCTTCGACGCGCACGTCCGGGACCGGTACGCGGTACGGGTCTCGCTCGACGACCGGGACCGGGTGGTCGCGGTCTGGCGCCGGATGGGCCTGCCCACCTGGCAGGTCAACTACGGCGATTTCTGAGGCGTCTGCGATGGGGCGCGTGCTGATCGTGGACGGCGCGAACGTCGTCGGCTCGGTACCGGACGGCTGGTGGCGGGACCGCCGGGGCGCGGCCGAGCGGCTGCGGGACCGGCTGGCGGCGCGGGGCGGCGACGAGGAGATCATCCTCGTCGTCGAGGGCGCCGCCCGGGGCGTTGAGTCCGTTCCCGGCGTTCGGGTGGCCCCGGCGCCGGGGAGCGGTGACGACCTGATCGTGGAACTGGCCGCGGCCCATGCGGACCGCGGCTGTGTGGTGGTCACGGCCGACCGCGAACTGCGCGAGCGGGTCCGGGCGTACGGGGTGGGCTGCGTGGGGCCGCGCACCGTACGCCCGGACCGCTGACCGGCCCGTGCGGGTCAGTGGCAGTAGCGCACCGAGGTGAGGTTCTGGACGTAGCGGGCGGCGACCCAGTGGTTGTGGCCGTAGGCGGCCCTGTCGCTGCCCGGCCAGCCGCCGTTCTCCTCGGAGCCGTTCTCGTCGGAGCCGTGGTCGTCGTCCTCGTGGTGCAGGCGGTACCACAGGGCGTTGCCGTCGACCGACTCGCCGTACTTCTTGCACTCGATCTCGACCGTGCGGTGCGGGTACACCTGGCCGACGATCCGCGCGTCGGTGTTCGGCTTGCTGCGGACCTTCAGCGGGCCCTTCGAGACGACCTTGCCGATCGCGTACCGCCGGGCTTCGGCCGTGCCCTGCTGCGACGCCTTGCTGGCGCTCGGTTGCTCGTCCGCGACCGCCGCCCCGGCCCCGACCAGGCCGAGCACCAGGCTTCCGGCGGCGAGAGCGAGGATGGTCCTGGTGGGCTTCAGCATGAGCCGGCTCCTCTACGAAGACGTCCGCCCGGCCGCGGCGCGCGGCGCGAGGGGGCAACCTGGCGGTCGCCAGGGACGACTATGGCGACGGCGGAGAGGTTCGCAGGAGTGGCTCACCGCGCTTTAGCCCGATATGCCCAATCTGCGCCCCCGCCGGGCCGCCGGACGGAGTAAGCCCCTGCGCTTCCGGACGGGCCGCGAGCGGCGCATTGACGCGGCGGCCGGTTCAACTGCCGTTCATACTCAGGCTGTTGGATCCAGCGCGAAAGCAGGGGGGCGTCATGTGGCGTAGGCGGGCGATGGCAGGGGCATGGGGCGGGACTCTGGCGGGGCTGCTGGCCCTGACCGGATGCTGGCCGGACGGGAAGGGCGCGGACGCGGGGCGGCCCGGACCGACGGGATCACCGGCTGCCTCGGCCGCGGCGCCCTCGCCCTCGGGCTCAACCGCTCCCGGCACGCTGCCGACGGCGTACACCTTCACCCCCGCCCCGGCCCGCGTCCCGCACACCCCCGAGCAGGCACGGCGCCTGACGCGGGCCGCCGCCCTGGACCCGGAGTCCTGGTCGGCGGGCATGGTGGCGCACGATCCGTACGAGAGCGGCGGCAGTTGGCCGGTGCTGTCCGCCGCGTGCTCCTGGTCGCGCTCCGAGCTGCCGGCCGACGTACTGGACAGCTACACGCGGAAGATCGACGTACCGGCCAAGGAGGGCAGGGGCCGGGTGCTGGGCTCGCTCACCCTCACCGTGCACCGGGACGCGGCGGCCGCGGACCGCGACATGCAGGACACGGTCCAGCAGAGCTTCCGCTGCCCCGACCAGGACCTGGGCGACGGGCAGGCACTGCACGGCCTGATGTCCATGCACCAGCCGAAGGAGTCCGTGCTGAACGCCGACGCCTCGCTGTTCGAGGCCGGGGGGTTCAGCTCGCCGGAGTCGGGGGGCCGCCAACCCTACGTGTGGACCAAGTCCCGCATCGGCCCGGTGGTGATGGCGCTCTCCGTCAAGGGCGCCCAGGGGTACGAGATCAGGGACCTGCTGCCGGTGGCCGCCGAGGGTGCGGCCAAGGCCCTGTACCGCATCGAGCTGGAGCTGGCCCCCTGATGCGGCCGCTGCACCCCACCGACCCCGCCCGGGTCGGCGGCTACCGCATCCTCGGCCGGCTCGGCGCGGGCGGGATGGGGGTGGTCCTGCTCGGCCGCTCCGCCGGCGGGGCGCTGGCCGCGGTCAAGCTCGTCCGGGCCGAGTACGCCGACGACCCCGCCTTCCGGGTGCGGTTCCGCCGAGAGGTGGCCGTCGCCCGCCGGGTCCACAGCCGCTGGGCCGTTCCGGTCGTGGACGCCGACACGGAGGCCGCCGCGCCCTGGCTGGCGACCGAGTTCGTCCCGGGGCCGCCGCTCGGCGACGCCGTCGCCCGGGCCGGCGGACTCCCGCCGGACAGCGTCCGCTTCCTCGGGGCGCGGCTGGCCGAGGCGCTGGTCGCCGTGCACGGGGCCGGACTGGTCCACCGCGACGTGAAGCCCGCGAACGTACTGCTCGCCACCGACGGACCCCGGCTGATCGACTTCGGGATCGCGCGGGCCCTGGACGACACCGTGCTCACCGCCACCGACGTGGTGATCGGCTCGCCGGGCTTCCTCTCGCCCGAGCAGGCCCAGGGCGGCCGTGTCGGACCGCCGAGCGACGTCTTCTCGCTGGGGTGCGTGCTCGCGTACGCGGCCACCGGGCGGCGGCCCTTCGGCTCCGGGCCGGTCGAGGCCATGCTGTTCAGGACCGTGCACGACACCGCCGACACCGCGGGCGTCCCGCCGGGGCTGCTGCCCGCCGTCACGGCGTGCCTGGCCAAGGCGCCGGGCGACCGGCCCACGGCCGCGCAGCTGCGGGACGCGCTGGCCCAGGACGCTCCGGGGCCCTGGCTGCCCGGCGGGCTGCTCCAGCTGATCGCCGAACGCTCCGCGCAGATGCTCCGGTTGCCCGACATCGAGCCGACCCGGGCCACGGCGCCGCCCGCCCCCGCCGTCCCGCCCGCCGCCGCAGCCCCGCCGGCCCCGGCCGCCCCGCCCGGGGGGCCGGACGCGCCCGCAGGCGCCCCTCCCGCCCCCCGGGCACCGCGGCCGCGCCGCCGGACCCTGCTCGCCGCGACGGCCGCCACCCTCCTCACGGGCGGCGGCACCACCGCCTGGCTGCTGCGGGAGAAGACCTGGAGCAGGGACGAGGGGCCCGGCCCGGTCCGCCCCACGCTGTCCATCGGTCTCCAGGCCGACCTGAGCGGCCCCGGCCAGGCCGTGGGCAGGGCCCAGCGGGACGGAGCCCTGCTGGCCGTCGAGGAGCTCTCGTCCCGCAAGGACCAGCCCTTCGCCCTCCGCCTCACCGAGGCCGACGACCGGGGCGCGGCCGGCCCGGCCGCGGCCGCCGCGGCCCGGTTCGCCGCCGACACCTCCGTCGTCGCCGTCCTCGCCGCCACCGCCACGGCGGCCGTCACGGCCGTCCTCACCCGCTACGACCAGGCGGGCCTGCCCGTCCTGACCGTCAACGACGGCGACACCACCCACCTGAACCGCGTCTACACCTGCCTGCGGCCCAACGACGCCTACCAGATGAGGCCGGTCGTCGAGTACCTGACCGCGCGCGAGCGCGGCACCACCGTGGTCGTGGACGACGGCACTCCGTACGGCTGGCAGACCACCCGCTTCCTCAGCGAAGCCCTGCGCGCGGGGAAGCGGCCGATGACCCCGGCGACGGTGGCCGCCGACGCCGACCACACGGACCTCGCGCGCGAGGCCGTTCGCACTGCCGCCGGCGCCGTGCTCTACGGCGGCGGTCCCACCGGCGCGGCCCGCCTCGCGGTGGCCCTGGCGGCCGCCGGATACCGCGGCCGGGTCCTCGCCACCCAGGCCGTCCACGACCCCCGCTTCCTGCAGGAAGCGGGCGCGGGCGCCGAGGGCTGGCTGCTGGTCTCCACCGCCGTCGACCCCGCCGCCGCCCCGGCGCCCCCGGCGGCCCGCGCCTTCGACACCGCCTTCCGTGCCCGCCACGGCGCCCCCGCCCCGCTCTACGCGGCCGAGGCCTACGACGCGGTGCACCTCCTGGCCCGGTGTGCGAAGGACCTGGCCCGCCCCCAGGTGGGCCGCGGCGACCTGCTGCCCACCCTGCGCGGCACCACCCACCAGGGCGTCTCCAAGGCCTACGCCTTCGAGCGGGCCAACGGCACCTACACGGGCGACGGCCTGTTCTTCTACGAGGTCGCCTCGGGCCGCTTCCGCCTCCTCGGGACCCGCTCCACCGCCTGGCCCGCCTGACCCCAGCGAGGCCCGCGCAGGCAGGCGCGGCCGTGCCCGCCCCCGAACGGGCACGGCCGAGCTGCGGAGGCCCCGGGGGGAGAGGCCGTGCCGGCCGGTGAACCGGCCCTGGTGAATCTACGGAGGGCAGCCGCCCGCGGCGACCGTCCACGGGTTGAATCCCGCCTACCCCCGGGGGTGGTGACCCTGTACAACCATGGGTGTACACAAGGGGGATGACGTGCAGCTGTCCGCACATCCGGCGTGGGCACGGATCCGCGCCGTGCTTCCGGCCGTCGGCGAGATCGTATGGGCCGCCGGCTCGATGTGGATGTCGTCCACACTGCTCCACAACTGGCCCGACCCGCACGGCTACTGGCGCGACACCGACGCGCTCGCCTACGCCCTGCTCGCCGTGATCTACCTGCCGCTGGTCCTGCGCCGCCGCTACCCGGTGGCGATCCTGCTGAACACCGGGCTCTGGGTCGGCGTCTACTTCACCCTCGGCTACTACCACGTGGTCGCCGCGTGCGGGGTGCTCACCGCCCTCTACACGGCGGCCTCCTGGTGCCCCCGCAGGGTGTCCGCCAAGGCCGCCGTCGGGTCGCTCGCCGTGCTCCTGTGGGGCACCCGGCTCGCCGAACCGGGCGTCGTACCGATGAGCATGGCCTTCGTCACCGTGGCCACCGTCGTCTGCTGGGTCGCCGGGGACGGATCCCGCAGGCTGCGCGCGCTCACCCGACAACTGCGCCTGGAGCAGGAGGAGAAGGCGCGCCGCGCCGTCGTGGAGGAGCGCATCCGGATCGCCCGCGAACTCCACGACGTGATCGCGCACCACGTCTCGGTGATCTCCGTCCAGAACGGGCTCGCCTCCTACGTGCTCTCCTCCGACCTCCCGACCGCCCGCAAGGCCCTGGACACGGTGGGGGACAGCGCCCGCGAGGCCCTGGCCGAGATGCGCCGGATGCTGCTGGTGCTCCGCGAGGAAGGACCGGGACAGGCGCCGGAGGAGCGCCACGGCCGGGTGGCGGGGCTCGGGCGGCTCGACGAGCTGGTCGCACGGGTCGGCGAGGCCGGGGTGCCCGTCCGCGTACGGGTCACGGGGACGGCGTACGACCTGCCGCCCGGGATCGACCTGTGCGCCTACCGCGTGGTCCAGGAGGCCCTGACCAACGTGATCAAGCACGCGCCCGGGGCCCGTACCACCGTCCGGGTCGACTACGGTGCGGACGAGGTCCGGGTACGCGTCGGCGACGACGGCCGGGGGCGCCTGCCGGTCCACGTAGCGGCCGCCGCGGGAAGAACAGCCGGTCAGGGGTTGATCGGTATGCGCGAGCGGGCGACGATCTACCACGGCACGGTGACCGCGGGACCTACCCCCGAGGGCGGCTTCGAGGTCAGCCTCCGGATCCCCGTGCCCCGACCGGGAGGGGAAGACGCCGATGCCGTCCGTACTCGTCGTCGATGACCAGTTCCTGATCCGGTCCGGGCTGACCGCGCTGCTCACCGCCGCTCCCGGCTTCGAGGTGGTGGGCGAGGCGGCGGACGGCGAGGAGGCGGTCCGGCTCGCCGCCGAGACCCGGCCCGACGTCGTCCTCATGGACATCCGGATGCCCGGCACGGACGGGATCGCCGCCACCGAGCGGATCGTGGCCGCGCGCGGGGACGGCCGGGGCGGCGCCGACGGCCAGGGCGGCCCGGACAGCCAGGGCGGCCCGGACGGTGCGGTAGGCCCGGACGGTCCGGGCGGCGGGCCCAAGGTGCTCGTGCTCACCACCTTCGATTCCGACGAGTACGTCTTCCGCGCCCTGCGGGTCGGCGCGTCCGGGTTCCTCCTCAAGGACACCCCGCCCGACCGGCTGCTCGCCGCCATCGCCACCGTGCACGCCGGGGAGATGCTGTTCAGCCCCCGGGCCCTGCGCGGACTGATCGACACGTACGCCGCCCCGGTCGTCCGGCCCCCGCACCCGGGGCTGGACGCGCTGACCCCGCGCGAGCGCGAGGTGCTCGGCCTGGTCGGTGCCGGCCTGCCCAACGCCGACATCGCCGAGCGGCTGGTCCTGAGCGCCGCCACCGTCAAGACCCACGTACACCGGTGCATGAGCAAGCTGGGGCTGTCCAGCAGGGCCCAGGCGGTGGTCGTGGCCCACGAGTTCGGCCTGGCTGCCCGAATGCCCTGATCGCGGCCGCTCCGGATGCGGGCGGCCGCGGGCCGGGCGACAGTGGGTGCCATGGGTATCGAAGACTACGGCGGAGGCCCCGGGGCCGAGCAGACCGGTGTGCTCGTCGTGACCACCAACGACGTCCCCGGCTACCGGGTGGAGCGGGTCATCGGGGAGGTCTTCGGTCTCACCGTGCGCTCCCGCCACCTGGGCAGCCAGATCGGGGCGGGCCTGAAGTCGATGGTCGGCGGAGAGCTGAGGGGGCTGACCAAGACCCTGGTGGAGACGCGCAACCAGGCCATGGACCGGCTCATCGAGCAGGCCAAGGCCCGGGGCGCGAACGCCATCCTCATGATGCGCTTCGACGTGACGGACGCCGCCACCACCGGGACCGAGGTGTGCGCCTACGGCACCGCCGTCATCCTGGTCCCGGCCTCCGCGTAACCCCGCCCCCACCTCCCCGGGCAGGTAAGTCCAAGGCAGCGCTCCGCTTTGTCCATGGGCCTGCCCGTTCGCGGTCCGCAAGCTGTCAGGTCAGTGAGCGGACCGCTCGGACCCGAGCGAGCGGTCTTCCGCCAAGGAAGCGCCGACTCCCGGAGGTCCGATGCGCACCCCCCTCTGGCCGGCCGCAGCCGCGCTGGCCGGCCTGGTCGCCACCCTGGTCGCGGCCGCACCCGCCGCACCCGCCGCACCCGCCGCTGCCGCGCGGGCCGCGGCGGGCGCACCCGTGACCATCACCTCGCCCGAGCTGTCCGTCAGCGTGGACAGCGGTTTCCCCCGCGTCATCAGCTACACCCGCCGGGCCACCGGCGACGTCCTGCACGGCAACGAGGACGTGCTGAGCACCCTCCTCGTCAACGGGACGAGCTACACCCCCACCGTGACCTCGACCCCCTCCGCCGCGGGCGTGGACTACGCACTCGTCTTCTCCGGGGTGACCGTCAGATCCCGTCTCTCGGTGGCCGGTTCGGTCGTGGAGTTCAAGGTCACCGCGATCGAGGACACCGCCGCCCTGCGCGTGCGCACCCTCGCGATCCCCGACCACACCCTCGTCAGTGTCCGCAGCGACCAGCCGGGCGCCGCCCTGGCCACCGCGAACATGCACACCGCCACCACGGGCACCGGCGACACCTTCACCGCCGTCACCGCCACCACCCCCGTCGACCCCGCCGCGACCACCGTGATGTACGGCCTGGCCCACACCGGGAAGCTGGCGGCCGCCCTCGACTCGAACTCCCTCTACGACACGCCCTCGGGCGGCACCGCACGGGAGAACGGCCGGATATCCAAGCGGGTCACCGACAAGGGCGGCTACCGCCGCGCGGGCCTGTGGAGCGGAGCCTGGCTGCACCGGGCCGCGGGCGCCGCCGACACCGACACCGAGCCCCTGCCGTACGTGCGCGTCGCGATCACGGCGGACCGCAACGCGGACGCCGCCGTCGACTGGCAGGACGCCGCCGTCGCGTACCGCGACATCTGGACTCCGCCCACCGGCTGGCAGGACACCGCCGACCGCGTCGTGCAGCGGATCCCGTTCAACTTCGCCTCCCAGGCCACCCACCCCTTCACCCAGACCCTCGACGAGACCAAGCGGGTCGGCCTCGCCACCGACGGGCTCGGCCAGTTCGTCCTCCTCAAGGGCTATGCCTCCGAGGGCCACGACTCCGCACACATGGACTACAAGAACATCGGCTCCAAACTCGGCGGCGCCGTCGACCTGAACACCCTCACCACCGCGGGCCAGGCATACAACGCGGACTTCGGCGTGCACGTCAACGCCACCGAGGAGTACCCGGTCTCGGCCACCTTCGACCCGGCCCACCAGAGCGGCGGGCTCGGCTGGGACTGGCTCGACCAGTCGTACTACGTGGACACCCGCAAGGACGGCCAGTCCGGGCAGCGGCTGAAGCGGCTCCAGGACCTCAAGACAGCCGCGCCGGGCCTCGACTTCCTCTACGTGGACGTCTGGTACGGCGACGGCTACGTCTCGCGCAGGCTCCAGCGCGAGATCGCCTCACTGGGCCTCCAGCTGACCACCGAGTTCCCCCACACCCTCACCGAACAGTCCCTCTGGCACCACTGGGCCACCGACGTCAACTACGGCGGCAGCGACCTGAAGGGCATCAATTCCACCATCGCCCGGTTCATCGCCAACCACGCCAAGGACGACTGGATCGCCCGCAACCCGCTGCTCGGCGGCGCCGAGGTCACCGCGTACGAGGGCTGGCAGGGCAAGAAGGACTTCACCTCCTTCCTGAACACCACCTTCGCCGTCAACCTGCCGACCAAGTACCTCCAGGAATCACCGATCGTGAAGTGGACCGCCGACACGGTCACCCTGGCGAACGGCACCACCGTCTCCACCGCGGGCAACAAGCGCCGGATCACCACGGCCGGCCGCACCGTCCTGTCCGGGGACGCCTACTTGCTGCCCCGTGACGGCAAGCTCTACCACTGGAACGACAAGGCGGGATCCACCACCTGGACCCTGCCCGCCGGATGGAGCGCCCCCGAGCTGTACAAGCTCACCGACACGGGGCGGCAGTTGGTGGGCAGCCTTGCGGTGGGCGCGGGCGGCCAGGTCACCATCGGCGCCGCCGCCCGCACCGCCTACGTGGTCACCAACGGCGCGCCGCCCGCCCAGGCCGACCCCACGTGGGGCGAGGGCACCCCGGTCAAGGACCCCTCGTTCTACTCGGGCAACCTGAACGCCTGGACCGTCACCGGGACCGGCGCCGCCGTCACCCGCAACGCCCAGGGCCAGAGCGAGCTCACCTTCGCCCCGGGCACCGCCCCGGCCGTCTCCCAGCAGCTCACCGGCCTCGCCCCCGGCACCTACGCCGCCTCGGTCTGGGTCTCGACCCCCACCGGCCGGGCCGCCACGCTCACCGCGGCCCCCGCCGGCGGCGCCGCCGCCTCCGTGTACGCCGACTCCTCGCCCCTGACGAACAACCTCGGCGGCAGCGAGAAGAACGGCACCCGGATGCAGCGCATGAAGGTGCTCTTCGACGTCCCCGCCGGCCAGTCCGCCGCCACCCTCACCCTGTCCGCCGCCGCCGGAGCGGGCACCGTCCACCTGGACGACGTCCGCGTGGTCCGCTCCGCCCGCACCCCCCTCGCCGGCCACTGGTTCACCGAGGACTTCGAGAACGCCGACGCCGGCTGGGGCCCCTTCGCCTTCGGCGGCGCGGGCGGCTCGGCCACCGACCCGCGCACCCACATCGCCCAGCGCAACGCCCCGTACACCCAGGCCGGGTGGAGCGGGAAGCTGGTCGACGACGTGATCAACGGCCAGAACTCCCTCAAGTCGCACGAGGAGCGGACCGGTCTCGTCTACCGCACCCTCCCGCAAACCCTGCGCTTCACTCCGGGCCGCTCCTACAAGGTGAGCTTCGCCTACGAGAGCGGCTTCAGCGGCGACTACCAGTTCCTCACCGGATCGGGCGCCACCGAGACCGCCACCGCCCTGAACCAGGCCCGTACCCCCACCACCTTCACCAAGACCTTCACCGCCGGGGCCGACGCCTGGATCGGCGTACGCAAGGTCACCCCCGAGAACTCCCACAACGAGGCCGACCTGATCCTCGACGACCTGGCCGTCGACGACCTCGGCCCGGTCGGCGGAGGCGAACTCCTCGTACCACAGAGCCAGATGAGCGTGAAGTCCGTCGACAGCGAGGAGACCGCCGGCGAGAACGGCAGCGCCCGCAACGTCCTGGACGGCGACGCCGCCACCATCTGGCACACCCAGTGGTACGCCGCCACCGCGCCCCTGCCGCACGAGATCACCCTCGACCTCGGCGCCTCCTACGACGTCTGCGCCCTGCACTACCTGCCCCGGCAGACACAGAGCAACGGACGGATCGCCGACTACCAGGTGTTCACCTCCACCGACGGCGTCACCTGGGGCACGGTGGCGGCCTCCGGCACCTTCGCCGACACGGCCTCGCAACAGGACGTCGCGCTCACACCCCGCACCGCGCGCTACGTGAAGCTGCGGGCGACGAGGGAGGTGGCGGACAACCCCTGGACCTCGGTCGCGGAACTCACCGTCGGCTACGTGCCGTAAGGGGCGTCCTGCCGGTCGACTGCTGCGCCCGGAACCGCACGGGCGCCATGCCCACCCGGCGGCTGAACAGCCGGCTGAAGTAGGACGGGTCCTCGTAACCGACCCGCCGGGCGACCCCGGCGACCGGCAGGTCGGTGCCGGCGAGCAACTCCTTGGCCCGGCTCAGCCTGATCCCCAGGAGGTACTCCTTGACCCCCTCCCCGGTACTGCGCCGAACCGCCCGGCGCAGCTGGGGCAGCGGCATCCCGAGCCGGGCGGCGTGCTCGGCCACCGATATCGGCAGCAGGGCGTCCCGCGCCAGGGTGTCCATCACGGCGTCCCCGTGCCGGGACACCTCGGCGCGGGCGTAGCGCAGCGCCACCAGCAGCCCGTGGACCGCGGCCGCCGCCTCCACCTCCAGCAGCGGGCCGCCGCGCCGGGCGGCCCGCACGATCGAGTCGACCACGTGCTGCACCCCGGCCGTCGCGCTCAGCGGCACCAGCGGCCGGTCCGGCGTCACGTAGCCGAGGTCGGTGTACGCCTCGACGCTGCTGCCCGTGAAGTCGACGAAGCACTCGTCCCAGCCGGTCCGCGGATCGGGCCCGTAGTGGTGCTGCACCCCTGGGACCAGCCACAGCAGCGCGGGCGCGGTGACCGGCTGCGGCGGGCGGCCCCCGTGGCTGAACCAGCCCCGGCCGCGCGTGACCACCACGGCGACGTGGTGGTCGAGGAACCGCGGTCCCACGACCGGCAGTTCGCCCTGCTGCACTCCCACCCCCAGACAGACCAGGCCGAGTCTGCGGTGGTTGGCGGTGGGGGAGAAGTACCGCATCCAACTGCTGTACGGGGTACTGCTGTACGGGGCCGTCGCCATCTGCGGATTGTGATCCACAAGGCCCGGCGCCCTCAAGGGGACGCGGCTCAAGGGGACGCGGCCCGACGGGGCGGGAGCGGTGCCGCGGCCGGGCGGCGCGGCGGCCGAAGACCTGCCGCCAGCCCCGCGATGACCACCACCAGCCCCAGCCACACCGCCGGGCCCGGCACCCCGCCGCCCGTGAGGACCCCGGTGCCCGCCGCGGCGAGCGGCGCGATCCCCGTCAGCAGTCCGGCCCGGCCGGAGCCCACGGCGGCGACCGTCCGGTACCAGAGCACGAAGGCCACCGCCGTCACCAGGACGGCGAGGTACGCGGCGGCCGCCCACGGGCCCGGGCCCAGCTCCAGCAGGCGGGCGGGGTGCTCGAAGCACAGCGCGAGCCCCGCCAGCATCACCGCACCCATCCACACCGCGTGCACGGACACCCCCCACGGGCCGTGCCTGCGCAGAACCGGCACGGCGAGCAGCGTGAACCCGGCCTCGCAGCCCAGCGCGAGCGCCGCCCAGGCCACCCCGGCGGCGTCCGTCCGGCCCGTGCCCTCCACCAGGACGGCCCCGGCCACCACGACGGGCGCCGCCAGCAGCACCTGGCGACTGGGCCGCCTGCCCTCCAGGAACGGCCCGATCAGCCCCAGCAGTATCGGTACGGAGGCCACCGCGACGGCGATCACGGCCGGTTCGGCGTGCGCGACCCCGCGCACGACGGCCACGTTGAACAGCACCAGCCCGGTCGCGGCGACCCCGGCCAGCCACAGCCACTCACGGCCGCGCGGTCGCAGCAGCGGCACCCGGGCGACCCGGGCCAGGGCGAGCAGCAGCAGGGCCGCGGCCGCGTAGCGGACGGCCTGCACGGCGAACAGCGGAACGTCGACGAGGGTGCGGGACACGGTGACGCTGCTGCCCACCAGCGCCATCCCGACGACACCGGGCGCCAGGTCCCGGAAGGCGACGGAGGGGGAGCCCCCCGGGCTCCCCGCTGCCGCCCGCCGCACGGCTCCGGCCCCCGTCCCGGGCTCCACGGCCCGGATGTCTTTCATGCTCTTCATGCCGTCCAGCCTCGCGGCACAATGGTCCGGTGAGCAGGTCCAATGACGACGCGAACCAGGGGTCCATAAGCGGATCGGACTTCCTCCAGCTCGACATCGGCCAAGCCCCGCCCGGCGGCCGCACCGACTGGCTGGCGAGCCGGCTGCGCGCCGCCATCGCCGACGGCACCCTGCCCGTCGGCAGCCGGCTCCCGGCCAGCCGCGTGCTCGCCGCCGAACTCCACGTCTCCCGGGGGCTGGTCACCGAGGCGTACCAGCGGCTCGCGGAGAGCGGCCAGGTGTCCGGCCGCGGCCGGGGCGGCACGGTCGTCGTCGCCGCCCCGCCCCCGGCGGGCGGACCGGCCGCCGCGCCCGCCCGCGGCGGCCTCGTCGACGCCCTGCGGGCCGTGCCCTGCCGCATCGACCTCTCGCCGGGCGTCCCCGACCTGACCGCCTTTCCCCGCACCGCCTGGCTCCAGGCCGAGCGCCGCGTGCTCGCCGACCTCACCCCGGCCGACTTCGGCTACGGCGACCCGCAGGGCGCACCCGCCCTGCGCGCGGCGGTCGTCGGCTGGCTGGCCCGCAACCGGGGGATCCGCGCCGACCCCGACGAGGTGGTCGTTGTCGCGGGAGTCGCCCAGGCCCTGGGGCTGCTGGCACAGGTCCTGCGGGAGGACGGGGTGCGCCGCGTGGCAGTGGAGGACCCCGGCTCGCTCGGGGCCCGGCAGCAACTGGAGTACGGGCGGCTGGAGACGGTTCCCGTACCGGTGGACGGGCTCGGGCTGGACGTGGCCGCGCTCCGGGCGAGCGGCGCCGGGGCCGTCCTGCTCACCCCGGCGCACCAGTTCCCGACCGGGGTCGTGCTCGACGGAGAGCGCCGCCGGGACCTGCTCGGCTGGGCGGCCGCCGGGGGACTGGTCATCGAGGACGACTACGACGCCGAGCACCGCTACGACCGCGCCCCCGTCCCCGCCCTGCGCGCCCTGCTGCCGGAAGGCGTCTGCTACGCCGGCAGCGTCTCCAAGCTGCTGGCCCCGGCCCTGCGCCTCGGCTGGCTGCTGGTCCCGCCGCGCCTGAGCGGGGCCGTGACCACCGCCAAGCGGTACGCCGACCTCGGCAATCCCGTCCTCGCCCAGCTGGTCCTCGCCCGGCTGATGGACTCGGGCGAGCTGGAACGGCACCTGCGCTTCGTCCGGCGCCGCCACCGCCGCCGCCGCGACGCCATGCTCCGTGCCGTGGCCGACCGGCTGCCCGGAGCCCGGGTGCACGGCGCGGCCGCGGGCCTGCACCTGATGGTCACCTTCGACGGCGCCGGCTTCGAGGACACCGCCCTCGCCTCCGCCGCCCTGGAGCTCGGCGTCAAGACCCACCCGCTGTCGTGGCACCGGCTCGCCCCCGGCCCGCCGGGCCTGATCCTGGGCTACGCCGCGGGCTCGGCCGGCGAGATCGAGGAGGGGATCGCCGCGCTGGGCGCGGCCCTGCGGAAAATTCTTCCGGACCGGCGGCAACCTCGCCGGGAGTCGCGCGTCGTGCGGGGGTGAAGGGTGCGGTTCCGCGCCCTCGACCCGACCGTGGAGAACCACCGTGATGAACCTGAAGCGCGTCCCCCGCACCCTCCGCCGGGCGGCCGTCACCGCGGCCGCAGCCGGGGCGGTCCTCGCCCTCGCCGGGCCGGCGTCCGCAGCGGGGAGCTCCGCCTCGTCCGCTCCCGCCCCCGCGTCGAGCGCGTCGCCGAGTGCCGCGCCGAAGACGGCCGCCCCCAGTGTGCCGCCGAGCCCGTCCGTCAGCGTGCCCGGCAGCGCCCGGCCGAGCGCCGCCCCCAGCGCCGCCCCGGCCACCGCTCCGAGCGCGGTACCGAGTGCGGCCCCGAGCGGCGCCCCGCAGCCCTCGGTTTCGCCCGCGGGGTCCGAACTCGCCGATACTGGCTCTTCCGCGACCACCGCCGCACTGGGGGCCGGAGCCGCCGTCCTCATCGCCGCCGGCGCCGGGACCCTGTACAGCGTGCGGCGCCGCGCCAACGGCTGAGGATCCCCGTGCTCCACCTCGCACCACCCGTCGGCCCCTTCACGCCCGGCTCCGCCCGGGCGTGGCGGGGCCTGTGGCCGTTGCTGCGCCGCGACCGCTCCGCCCCGGCGGCGGAGCCCCGGCCGTACGGGGGCTCGTACGCGGGACCGTACGGCCACGGCACCGTCCCGGGCGGCGGCCCGGGAGAGGCCCCGCCCACGGTCACCGCGCTCTACCACGCGCACCGGCTGCGCATGGTCCGGCTCGCGGTGCTCCTCGTCGACGACCTGGCCACCGCCGAGGACGTGGTGCAGGACGCCTTCACGGCGCTCTACCGGCGCCACGGCGAGCACATCGGCGAGGTGGACAACGCCCTCGGATACCTGCGCACCGCCGTGGTCAACACCTCGCGCTCGGTGCTGCGCCGACGGCGGACCGCCCGGGCCTGGACCCCGCCGGCACCGGCCGACGTACCGTCGGCGGAGGCGCACGTGGTCCTGGACGAGGCGCACCGCGAAGTGCTCGCCGCGCTCGGCCGGCTGACCCCGCGCCGCCGCCAGGTGCTGGTGCTGCGGTACTGGGCAGACCTCAGCGAGGCGGAGATCGCGAGCACGCTCGGGATCAGCCGGGGAGCGGTGAAGTCGAACGCCAGCAGGGCCCTGGACGCACTGGAACGGATTTTGGAGGGACGGGTATGACGTACGGAGAACGCCCCGTCGAGGGCAGGCTGCGGGCGGCGCTGGAGGCCCGTGCGGCCGCGGTCACCGTCCGTGAGCTGCGGCCCGCCGACCCGCCGCGACCGCGCGTACGCGGCTTCTCCGTGCTGCGGCTGCGCGGGCTCCGGCTGCCCCTGGCCGGTCTGGCCGCAGCGGCCGCGGCCGTGCTGGGCTACGTCGTACTGGCCCCGGACTCCGCCCCCGTCCGCCCGGCGCCGCCCGCCGCACCGCCCGAGATCGGCACGCCGACGCCTTCGCCGACGCCTTCCCCGACACCGACACCGACGCCGTCCGACACCCCGCGGCCGGGTTCCGTGCCGGGCCCGGACCCGAGCGCCTCGCCCTCCGCGGCGCCGACCCGGACGGGGGCCCCGCTCGCGCCTTCGAAGTCCGCCACCCCGTCGGCGACCGTGCCCACGAGCCCCCGCTCGGCCCCGGCCTCGGTCTCACCGAGCCCTTCCCGGCCCTAGTCAGCCCTGCGTGTTCTCCACGACCGCGACGAGCGGGGCCAGCTGCGGGTTGCGCGCGGCCTCGTCCAGCGCCTCGCGCAGTGCGGTGTCGTTCGTCGGCCGGGCGGCGGCCAGCAGGGCCAGGCCCGCCTCGCTGACGTCGGTGTAGATGCCGCGCCGGTCGGTGTCGCAGAGGTAGCGGCTCAGCAGCCCGCGGTCCTCCAGCCGGCTCACCAGGCGGGTCGTGGCGCTCTGGCTCAGCAGCACGGAGTCGGCGACCTGGTGCATGCGCAGGTGCCCGCCCGGGCCGTTGTGCTGGCGGCTGAGGACGTCGAGCAGGGAGAACTCGCGCACGCTCAGGCCGTGTCCGGCCTGCAGCGCGCGCTCGATGTGCGACTCGATCCGCCCGTGCAGCAGGGAGAGGGCGCACCAGCCCTGGGAGAGGGCGGTGAGCGCGCCGTCCGTGGCCGTCATGGGCCCCTCCTTCGAAGCGGATACCGCGCGTTGCGCGTCACCCCTCAGGATAGGCCACGCGTGCAAAGCCCGCGCTTGCAAGTATCCCGCGTATGCAATTAATGTGGACGCATGTAAGCGGCGACAGCAACGTATTCGCCCCCGGGCAGTCGCCCGCCGCCGCAGCACCCCCCTCTCCCGCTGAAGGACACCTCCCTCATGCCTCTCGCCCTCCTCGCCCTCGCCATCGGGGCCTTCGGGATCGGCACCACCGAGTTCGTGATCATGGGCCTCCTGCCCGAGGTCGCCGGCGACTACGGCGTCTCGATCCCCACCGCCGGCTTCCTGGTGACCGGCTACGCCCTCGGCGTGGTCCTCGGCGCGCCGCTGATGACCGTCCTCGGCACGCGCGTCCCCCGCAAGCGGATGCTGATGCTGCTGATGGGCCTGTTCATCGCGGGGAACGTCCTCTCGGCACTCGCCCCCGCCTTCGGGGTCATGCTCGCCGGCCGCGTCGTCGCCTCGCTCGCCCACGGCGCCTTCTTCGGCATCGGAGCCGTCGTCGCCGCCGGACTCGTCGCCCCCGAGAAGAAGGCGGGAGCGATCGCGATGATGTTCACCGGCCTCACGGTGGCCAACGTGGTGGGCGTCCCGCTCGGCACCCTCGTCGGCCAGACCCTCGGCTGGCGCGTCACCTTCCTCGTCGTGGCCGGACTCGGCGTCCTCGGCCTGCTCGGCATCGCCCGCCTGGTACCCGACCTGCCCCGCCCCGAAGGCGGCGTACGGATCCGCAGCGAGCTGGCCGCCTTCCGCAACGTCCAGGTACTGCTCGCGATGGCGATGACCGTGCTCGGCTTCGGCGGCGTCTTCGCCGCGATCACCTACATCACCCCGATGATGACGAACGTCGCGGGCTTCGCCGACTCCTCCGTGACCTGGCTCCTCGTCCTCTTCGGCCTCGGCATGGTCGCGGGCAACCTCGTCGGCGGCCGCTACGCCGACCGTGCACTCATGCCCATGCTGTACGTCTCCCTGGGCGCGCTCGCCGTCACCCTGGCCGTCTTCACCCTCACCGCCCACTCCAAGGCGGGCGCCGCCGTCACCGTCGTGCTCATCGGCGCCCTCGGCTTCGCGACGGTGCCGCCGCTCCAGAAGCGGGTCCTCGACCAGGCCGCGGGCGCCCCGACCCTCGCCTCCGCCGTCAACATCGGCGCTTTCAACCTGGGCAACGCGCTCGCCGCCTGGCTCGGCGGCCTCGTGATCGCCGCCGGCCTCGGCTGGACCGCCCCGAACTGGGTCGGTGCGGCGCTCGCCGCCTCCGCCCTGGTGCTCGCCCTCGTCTCCGGGGCCCTCGAGCGCCGTGCGGCGGGACGCGCGGCCCGGGGCGGCCGGGTGGTCGCCACCGCGGCCACCGGGGCGACCGGCGAGGCGGCCGCCGCCGTGCCCGCCACCCGCTGATCCCCGTCCCCAGCCAGGAGGAATCCCCAGGTCCAGCACCACCCGCACCGCCGACGCCGTGCTCGGCGCCCTGGTCCGAGGGCGCCGGGTCGCGCGCCCGTGTCCCCCGTGCCAGGTTGGTGGGGTACGGGGATACGGGCGCACGATGCGAGATCCGAGGTTCCACGTGAGAGGCCACGTCATGGCGACGGCCACGGTCGCCGCACTGGTCACCCTGGCCGTCCCGGGCTGCACGGCCGCCTCCGGCGGGCCCCGGGCCCCGGACGCCCCGGCCGCACCGACCTCCGGCGCGAGCACCCCGGCCGGGCCGGCGGCCCCCTCCCCGCAGCCCCCCGCGGCCGCCCCGTCGCCGACCCCCTCCTACGCCCTGTCGACCGCCCCGCGCACCATCCCGGCCGTACGGGAGCACGTGCCCGCCCGCGGGCCCGGCTGGAAGCCCGCCGCCGGGGCCCGCGTGGTCGTCGCGCCGGGCGACCGGGCCGCCCTGTCCGACGAGGGGAGGCTGCTCGCCGGCGAACTGCGCATGGGATACGCCGAATCGGCGGATCCGGGCCCCGGAGACGTGCACCTGTCCCTCGGCGCCAAGGGCTCGGGCAGCCCCGAGTCGTACACCCTCGAGGTGAAGGACGGCCGGGTGCGCATCACCGGCCCCGACGAGGCCGGCGTCTTCTACGGCACCCGTACCCTCAAGCAGTCCGTGCGCGCCGCCGGTTCGGCCCCCGAGGGAACCGTGCGCGACGGCCCGGCAGAGCCGCAGCGCGGCCTCAACCTCGACATAGCGCGCAAGCACTTCACCCCCGACTGGATCGAGGACCGGCTGCGCGAGATGGCCGACCTCAAACTCAACCAGCTCGGCCTGCACTTCTCCGACGACCAGGCCTTCCGCATCGAGTCCGACACCCATCCCGAGATCGTCTCCACCCCGCACCTCACCAAGGCGCAGGTACGCGGCATCACGGCGCTGGCCGCCCGCCTGCACATCACCGTCGTCCCGGAGATCGATTCGCCCGGACACCTCGGCGCGGTGCTGCGCGCCCACCCCGGCCTGCAACTGCGCGACACACAGGGCAGGGCGGTCCAGGGCGCGGTGGACATATCCGATCCGGCGGCCGCGAAGCTCATCGACGAACTGCTCCGCGAATACCTGCCGCTGTTCCCCGGCGGGGCCTGGCACCTGGGCGCCGACGAGTACCAGGCGCTGGTGGTCCGCGACCCCGAGGCCTCCTTCCCGCAGCTCGCGACGGCGGCACGGCAGCGGTACGGGCCGACGGCCCGGGTGCAGGACCTGGCAACGGGCTGGCTCGACGACCGTGCGGACACCGTGCGCCCGTCGGGCAAGGCGCTGAAGGCGTGGAACGACGGGTTCTTCACCGGCGGGATCGCGAAGGCGGCCGACGACCTGCAGGTCGAGTACTGGACCGGCAAGGAGATCGGCGCCCGGCCGCCGCTCGAGTACCTGCGCGAGGGCCGCAAGGTGGTCAACCTCAACGACGAGTACCTGTACTACGTGCTGGGCGAGCCGAACCAGTTCACCTATCCGACCGGCCGGCGCATATACGAGCAGTGGACCCCCCTGGTCCTGCGCGGCACGGCGGCCGTCCCCGCCCGGTACGCGGACCAGATCCTGGGCGCCCGGCTCGCCGTCTGGTGCGACCTGTCCGGAGCCCAGACCCAGGCCCAGGTGGCGGCGGGCATCCGGCTGCCGCTGGCCGCGCTCTCCCAGAAGGTCTGGGACGCCCGCACCCCCGCCCTGCCGTGGACCGGGTTCCAGAGCCTCGCCGACCGCCTGGACCCGCCGTCCTAACAGGCGGTGTCGCAGTCCCCACCGCTGCGGGTGAGCTCCGCGCAGAGGGCGGCCTCCACCTTGCCCAGCAGGCGGGTCAGTTCGGCGCACTCGGTTTCGTCCAGGCCGCCCAGGGTCTGGCGCTCCAGGTCGCCCCAGGCCCGGCGCACCTCGACGAGCAGTCCGCAGCTGGTGTCCGTGGCCTCGACCAGGGAGGCGCGGCGGTCGGCCGGGTCGGGGCGGCGCCGGACGTGGCCGGACTGTTCGAGGCGCTGGAGCATCTTGGTCACGGTGGACGGGTCCAGGCCCACCGTTTTGATCAGCTCGGACTGGCGCACGGCCCCGTTGTCCCACAAGTGCATCATCAGGAACTCCTGTCCCGGATGCAGTCCCAGATCCCGTAGGGCTCGGCCCGCGGCGATCCGGTGGAGCCGGGCCACGCGGCTGATGGCGTGACTGACCGGCCCGTCCAGCACGGCGCCCGGTGCCGCCGGACAGGCGGGTTCGGTACGCGGTTCCCCGGCTGCTTGCGCGGTCATGGCGGCGGTCCTCTTTTCGTCTCGGGCTGGAATCCTACCCGCCGTACAGATTTTACCTTGGTCGGCCAAGTAATGGGGTACGCTGCATCTCGCAGCCAATCGTTGGCCGACCAATTAATCCTGTGAGGTAGAGCATGACCAGCGCATTCGACCCCGTCCGCATCGCCGGCACCGTCCTCCCGAACCGGATCGCCCTGGCGCCCATGACCCGGAGCCGGGCCGGGGAGGGCGGGACCGCGACCAGCCTGGTCGCCGAGTACTACACCCAGCGCGCCTCCGCCGGTCTGATCATCAGCGAGGGGATCCAGCCCTCCGCCGTCGGGCAGGGCTACCCCTTCACCCCCGGCCTGCACACCGCCGAGCAGGTCGAGGCCTGGCGCGAGGTCACGGACTCGGTGCACTCCGCGGGCGGCAGGATCTTCGCGCAGATCATGCACTCCGGCCGGATCGGCCACCCGACGCTGCTGCCCGAGGGCCTGGTTCCCGTGGCGCCCTCCGCGGTCACCCCCGAGGGGCAGGTCTTCACCGCCGAGGGCCCCAAGGACTTCGTCACCCCGCGCGAGCTGACCGGCGCCGAGGTGCGGGCCACCATCGCCGACTACGCCGAGGCCGCCCGCAACGCCGTGGAGGCCGGCTTCGACGGGGTGGAACTGCACGGGGCCAACGGCTACCTGATCCACCAGTTCCTGGCCCCGGGCTCGAACCTGCGCACCGACGAGTGGGGCGGCTCCGTGGAGAACCGCATCCGCTTCGCCGTCGAGGTGGTCAAGGCGGTCGCCGCCGCCATCGGCGCCGAGCGCACCGGGCTGCGCATCTCGCCCGGAAACCCGTACAACAGCATCTCCGAGCCCGACCCGCAGCCCGTCTACGAAGCGCTGGTCAAGGAGATCGACGGGCTCGGGCTGGCCTACCTGCACGTCCTGGAGCACGGCCCCGAGGCCCGGGAGACCACTGTGGCCCTGCGCAAGCAGTTCTCGGGCCCGCTCGTCCTGAACCCGGCGACCGAGGGCCCCACCGACCACCGGGCCCTCGCGCTCGTCGAGGACGGCACCGCCGACCTGCTCGCCTTCGGCGCCCTCTTCCTGGCCAACCCCGACCTCCCGGCGCGGCTGCGCACCGAGGGCCCGTACAACACCCCGGACCCCTCCACCTTCTTCGGCGGAGACGCCCGGGGGTACACGGACTACCCGGCCCTGTAAGGGCCGGGCCCGAGGCCGGGGCGTGGGTCACCAGATGGAGGCGACCCACTCCGGGTGGTCGATGAACGGGTTGCGGTTGTGCTGGTAGACATCGAATATGACCTGGTTGCGGCGCTGTTCGAAGGCGTCCGGCGGGTCCATCTGGTGCCACTGCTTGAGCACGCTGATCCGGCCGTGGGCGGGCGCGGTGCCGTTGTTCACCCGGTCGTTCATCTCCAGGTCCGCGAAGCCGTCGCCGCCGTCGTAGCGCACGGCCATGTAGAGCAGCATCCGGGCGACGTCGCCCTTGACCGCGTCGCGCGGCTCGAAGGAGTCGGCGTCGGTGAGGCTGCCGGGGGCCTCGCCGACCGGGCTGCCGCCGTTGTCGAAGTCCTTGTTGCCCCGGGTGCTGTTGACGGTGACGTCCTCGGGGCGCAGGTGGTGCAGGTCGGTGCCGGGGCCGGTGGCGGTGCCGAAGTCGCCGTGGCTCTTGGCCCAGACGTGCTCGCGGTTCCAGTCGTTGGCCCCGCCGCCGTTGGTGGACTTCGACTGTGAGCGGCCGGAGTAGACGAGGATGACGTTGTTCGGGTTCGCCGGGTCCTGGTCGGTCACCTTCAGGGCGTTCCACACGCCGTCGTAGGTGACCTTAGACTGGTTCTTGACGATGTCGTGCAAGGCGGACTTCAGGGCCGCTCCGGTCTTGCCCGCGGCTGCGGCGTAGTAGTCGTCGGCCGAGACCGAGGCCGAGACCGAGACCGAGGCCGAGGCCGAGGCCGAGGCGGACGCGGCTTCCGCCGTCCGCTGCTGACCGGCGGAGGCGGCGGCCGGTACGGCGAACAGGGCGGCCGCCGCAAGGCAGGCAGCCCAGGGAGTCAGGCGCGAGATTCTCATCACGTGGGGGTACCTCTCCACACGCACCGTCCCCGCCCGGGGAATTGGCGGGGTGTCAGGTGGCAGAGCGAGGCTCACATTGTCATGTGCCCAACAGGTAAAAACCATGTGTCGGGAGCGTGCACCACGGTGTGTGCGGTCCGTGCGCCGCGGGCAGGGTAAGCGGTGGCCCCGCGGGGGCCGTCCGACCGTGAACAGCCCTTCCGGGAGCAGCCCATGGCAGTGAAGATCCTCATCGTGACCGGCGACGCGGCGGAGTCGCTGGAGGTCCTCTACCCCTACCAGCGCCTGCGCGAGGAGGGGTACGAGGTCCACATCGCGGCGCCTTCGGTGAAGAAGCTGCGCTTCGTGGTCCACGACTTCGAGGACGGCTTCGACACCTACACCGAGAAGCCCGGTTACACCTGGCCGGCCGACCTGGCCTTCGCCGACGTGGTCACCGAGGACTACGAGGCGCTGGTCGTCCCGGGCGGCCGGGCGCCGGAGTACCTGCGCAACGACCCCGAGGTGCGGCGGATCCTGGCCGCCTTTGCCGAGGCGGACAAGCCGATCGCCCAGATCTGCCACGGCCCGCTGATCACGGCCGCGGCCGGGGGTCTGGCGGGCCGCCGGGTGACGGCGTACCCGGCCCTGGAACTGGACATGAAAGCGGCGGGGGCCGCGTTCGAGGACTCCGAGACCGTGGTCGACGGCACCCTGGTGTCGGCCCGCGCCTGGCCCGACCACTCCCGCTGGATGCGGGAGTTCCTGACGGTGCTGCGCGGCAAGGCCCCGGTGGTCTGACCGGGACATCGGTCTCCGGTCCGGCCCTGCGTCGTCTGCGCCCGCTTCGGCGCCGGCCGGTCGGACCCGGCCACCGCCTCGACGAACCTCAGCTGCCCGCGGTGACCGGCGGGGCCGGCTCGTACTTGTAGTCCGGACCGAAGTTCTTCTTCACGGCCGCTTCCCAGGAGCCGTCCTCGATCATCTTCCTCAGTGCGGCGTTGATCTTGCTCTGGAGTTCCTTGTCGCCCTTCTTGACGCCGATGCCGTAGTTCTCGGTGCTGAGGCTCTGCCCCGTCAGCCGGAACTTGCCCTCGTTGCCCTTCCTGGCCGCGTACCCGGCCAGGATGGAGTTGTCCGTGGTCATGGCGTCGACGATGTTGTCCTGGAGGGCGACGAGGCACTCGGAGTACCCGGGCAGCTCCAGCACGCTCGCCTTGGGGGCGAGTCCCTGCCGGATGTTCTGCGCCGAGGTGGAGCCGGAGACCGAGCAGAGCCGCTTGTTGTTGAGGTCCTCCGGCTTGGTGATGGAGGTGTCGGAGGCGCGGACCAGGATGTCCTGGTGGGCCACGAAGTAGGGCCCGGCGAAGTCGACCTTCTCCTTGCGCTTCTCGTTGATGGAGTAGCTCGCGGCGACGAACTCCACCTCGTTGTACTGGAGCAGCAGCTCGCGGTCGTTGCTGTAGACCTGCTTGAACTCGATCCGGTCCGGGCCGTAGCCGAGCTCCTTGGCCACGTAGGTGGCCACGTCCACGTCGAAACCGGAGAAGGTCCCCCCGGGCTCGCGCATGCCGATGCCCGGCTGGTCGAACTTGATGCCGACGGAGAGGGTCCCCTTGGCCTGGTCGTCGCTGCCGCACCCGGAGGTGGTCAGGGCGAGGGCGATCACTGCGGCGACCGCAGCGGCCTGGGGAACCTTCATTGCTGCACTCTTTCCTCGGACGCGGGACGGCCGCCAGGGTCGCTGGGGCGCGTGGAACCGCGGGAACGTGGGGGGCGTCAAGACACGTGTACGAGGAAGCTAGGAAGACGACGGGTGCAGCGTCACTAGATCTGAGCAAAACTTGAGCATAACGATCCGGTCCGACCGCAGATTCTGTGGCGCGTCCGGTCCGGAACGGGAGAAAGGGCGGGGATGGGGACAGGTTCGGTACGGGTCGACGGCAATGCGCTGCTTCTGGGGGAAGGGGTGCAGATCCGCTTCATGCGGACGCTGCGGCTGCCGGAGTCGGGCACGCACGCATTGCCGCCGGGGCTGGGCGAGTTCCCGCTGCGGCGGGTCGAGGACTACCCGGACACCGCGCCGCCGGAGTGGCTGGCGAAGGGCGGCGTGATGCTGCCGGTGTACCTGCGGGAGGCGATGTGGCTGAGCTTCGGCCGCAGCGCCGAGCCCGCCGCGCTCCAGGTCGGGGTCGGCAAGGTGTGCGCCGTGTCCGGTGAGCGCTGGACGGGCCGGCTGGACCGCGACCCCCAGAACTACGTGGTGCTGCCCCGTCAGCCGTGGCTGGACGGAATCAACTCGGGCGACGGGACGGTGCACCAGTTCGTCGCCGTACCCCTCGGACTCGGCGCCACCGTCGAGGGCCAGGTCACCGGAGAGGAGACCACCGGCGGGGTGCAGCTGCAGGCGTTCCCGCTGGGGGAACAGGCGCTGGCCGAGTGGCGGCGCGCGCAGCGCGAGGCCCGCAGCGGCCCCCGCTACGGCGCGGGCCCGGCGGCCCCCGCCGGCTTCGCGGGCGGGCCCCCGCCCATGCCGATGGCGGCTCCGCCGCAGGGCGGCCTGCCCGCGCCCGGTACTGCCCCGGTCCCGGGCGCGCCGCCCGCCGCTCCGGCGATGGGGCTCGGTGTCGGCGGCTCCATGCGCCAGGAGGTCTACCGGGACGACCGGCCGCTCTCCGCCTGGGCGAAGGAGCCCGCAGCGCGGGTCTTCGTCCACCTGGTGACCCCGCCCGCGTGGCGTCGTATCACCGGGGAGGAGGCGCCGCCCTCACCGGTGGACCGGGCCGCCTACACCCAGGCCGGTCTGCCCTGGTTCGACTACTACGACGAGTCCGGCACCGACCTCGCGCCCACCGGGCCCCTGGCCGGCGTCAAGCCGGTGGGGGAGTGGCTCGGCGACGACCACGCCCCGTGGACGGCACCGGACCCCGCACAGGTCAAGCCGCTGGGAAATGCCCCCAGGCCGGGCAAACCAGTACAGGACGGCAACTGGTAGGCGGCTGTACGCAATTAGTGGACGTATCCGGGCATCCGGGGATCGATGACCCAAACTGGTGATCGATTTCCGGCCGCCGGGTCGGTATGATCGCCCGCAGCAAGGCCGTAGCGCAGAGGTCGTCGCGCCCACGCATCGAGCTGGAGGACGTCGGTTCGAATCCGACCGGTCTTGCGTCTGCTTGCAGTTCTCGTCTTCAAGAGTCGTGATCGACGCCGGGCACCGGCGAAGGAACCGGTGGAGTGGTGATGACACAGCCGACACCCGTACGGTGCCCCGCGATCGAGCACCCCGACCTGCCGCCGGCCGACCCGGCCGGGCTCGACCCGCTGCTCGCCCGGCTCGCCGCGGACCGGCCCGTCGAGACCGACGAGACCTTCCCGCTCGGCACCCTGCGCACCGACGGCCGCGTCGACCTCTGCAAGCAGGGGCTCGGCCCGGCCGGCGCGGCCCGGCTGCTGCCGGCCGCGGCCGCCTCCGCACACGCCACCCACCTGCTGCTCGGCACCAACGCCATCGGCGACGCGGGCGCCCGCACCCTGGCCGGGACCCTGGCCGACGGCCACGGGCTGCGGACCCTGTACCTCGGCTGCAACCGGATCGGCCCCGACGGGGTGAGCGCCCTCGCCCGCGCCCTCGCCGGCGACACCACGGTCCGCGCCCTCTGGCTCAAGCGCAACCCGCTCCTCGGGGACGGCGCCCGCACCCTGGCCGAGCTACTGCGCCGCAACACCGCCCTGCGTACCCTCGACCTGGTCAACACCGGGACCGGCGCCGACGGCGTACGCCTCCTGCTCGACGCCCTGCTGGACCGCGGGCAGCCCCTGGAACGCCTCTTCCTCGGGGGCAACGGCCTCGGCCCCGACGCCGCCCCGCTGCTCGCCGCCCTGATCCGGGAGGCCGGGGTGCGCGAGCTGTACGTCCCCGCCAACCACCTGGGCGACGAGGGCGCCGCGGTGCTCGCCGCCGCTGCGGCCGCCTGCGCGCACCCGGTCCGCCTCGGGCTCGGCGGCAACGGCATCGGCGCTGCCGGAGCGCGCTCCCTGGCCGCGTCCCTCGGCGGCATCGAAGCCCTGGACCTCGGACGGACCATGTCCGAGCGCAGCCTCGGCGCCCCCGGCAACGACCCCGGCGACGAAGGGGCGTACGCCCTGGCCGCGGAGCTCCCCGGCAGCCCCCTGCGCCGCCTGGAGCTGCGCCACACCGGCCTCACCGGACGCGGCGCGAAGAGCCTGCTCGCCGCGGTGCCCGACGACAGCCCGCTGGAGTACGTGGGCCTCGGGCCCGGCCTGCCCCGCCGCGTCAAGCGCTCCTTCACCGAACGGCTCCGCCCCGCCCGGGCCGCCCACCCGGACCTGCGCGCCATCGGCAGCGTGTACCGGTGAGCCCGGGCCCGGCCCTGAGCCCGAGCCCGACCGACGTCGAACTGCCCGGCGGCTTCCGGCCGGAGGACGGCCCGGCCTGGCGGCGCATCCGCCGCTACGCCGTGCCCGGCTGGATGATCGAGCAGGCCACCGCTCACCGGCTGGCGGGCGACTGGCGGGCGGCCTGCGCGGCCGCCGCCGTGGACGTCGGCTTCGACCTGCCCGGGCTCGAGGCCCGCTACGGCGCCGCCGTCGCCGAGGCCGTGGCCGAGGACCTGCGGCACCTCGCCCCGGACCTGCTGCGCTGGCACCTGCCCCGGCTGCTGGGCGGGCGCACCACCATCGCCCCCGCCGTGCGGGTCCTGCTCGCCTCCTACGGCGGCTCCGGCGGGCCGACCCTGTCGGTCACCACGCCCCTCATGACCGAGGGTTCGCAGCGGCTGCGCCTGCACTGCGCGCCGGTCGCCACGAAGAAGTGGAACGTGTACGCGGGACACGGCTTCGTCTCGGAGGACTGGACCGCGGTCCGGCCGTTCTGGGACGCCCGCCGCGCGTCCGAGCTGGGCGCGCGCTTCACCGACCCTGACGGCCTCGCCGAGCGGATCGCCCGGCTGTGGACCCGGGAGGACGTGGTCGAGGCCTATGCGGCTGCGGGCATCGCGTGCGACCTGACCGTCCCCACCCCGCAGCCGTACCGGCGCCCGACGGACCCGAGGGCCCTCCTCGCGCGGATGCCCGTCGACCCCACCCGGCTCTCGCCGGAGGTGGCGCGGCTCGTGGCGGCCGGAGCGGGTGACCGGTACCGGATCGCGGCCGGCTGGCGCTCCCACCTGCTGCTGGAACACGCCGGTCCCGAAGGGCTGCGGGCCCGCCTCATCGACCAGGCCGAGGCATCCGCCGTCCCGCCCTTGCCCCGGTACGCCTGGCAGCGGCTCCCCGACCTCGAACTGGTACGGACCGGCCTGATCACGCCGGGCGAGCTGCACCCGCTGGTGGCCGCCGCGCTGTTCCCCGGCGCCGGACCGGCCGCAGGACCGCCCGGCCCCGATCCGGGCCGGCCGGTACGGGTGCGCTGCCGCGGCGGATGGCACGAGGTGCGCTCGCGAGGCGGGGTACTCGACGTGCCCCACACCCCCGAGGAGCAGCAACGCGAGCGCGCCATGCGGGCGTTCGGCGGTGCCGTCGCGGGGTGCTTCGCCGTGCAGCAGAGCTGGACCACGGGCGAGGGCCGGCTTCCGCGCGCCCTCCAGGCCCAGCGGCACGAGTTCTTCCTGCGCGTCCAGCACGGCGACACGCCCGGCGTGGTGGCGCTGCTGGACGCGGGTGTGGACCCCCGGATCCGGGACGCCCGCGGCCGGAGCCTGCTGCACGCGCTCCACCTGCTCGACCACGAGGTGCTGCTGCCCCGCCTGTTGGAGGCCGGGCTCGACCTGGAGGCACGGGACAAGGCCGAGCGCACCCCGTTGCTGTCCGCGGTGCACTGGGGCGGTTCGGCGGATCTGGTCAGGGCCCTGCTGGCGGCCGGCTCGCGGATCGACGTCATCGACGAGATGGAACTGTCCCTGTCCCAGGAGATCCGCCGCTACAAGCGCACCGACCTCGCCTTCCTGCGGGACCGCGTCGACGAGGAGTTCCCCGGCATCGGCGCCGACTGGTTCGACGAACACATGGAGTACCGCGAGGACGAAGAAGACGACGAGGACGACGACGCATGAGCGTGACCCAGCCGCAGCCCGCACGGGCCCTGGCCGCCGCCGACGCCCTGGGTGCACGGCTGAGCACCACCCGCACCGAGCCCGCCACCAACCACCAACTCGAGGCGCTGGCACTGGCCGTGACGGCCAATCAGCCCGTCCTCCTGTGGGGTGAGCCCGGCATCGGCAAGTCCGCCGGCATGGAGCAGCTCGCCGCCGCGTTCGGCGTACGGCTGGAGACCGTCATCGCCAGCGTCCACGAGCCCTCCGACTTCGCCGGCCTGCCCATCGTCGGTGAGGACCCGGCCGCCACCGGCGTCCCGATGGCCCCGCCGGACTGGGCGGTGCGCCTCGCCCGCACCGGCCACGGGCTGCTGTTCTTCGACGAGTTGTCCTCCGCCCCGCCGGCCGTGCAGGCGGCGCTGCTGCGGGTGGTCCTGGAACGCCGCGTCGGCAGCCTCGAACTCCCGGCCGCGGTACGGATCGTCGCCGCGGCCAACCCGCCCGCCAGCGCCGCCGACGGCTGGTACCTGAGCCCGCCGCTCGCCAACCGCTTCGTCCACCTGGACTGGACGCACAACCCGCGCACCGTCGCCCGCGGCATGGCCGGCACCTGGCCGGAGGTGGCGATCCCGGCCGTTGACCCGGCCAAGGCCTCCGGGGCGGTCGCCCGGGCCCGCGGCGCCGTCTCCGGCTTCCTCACCGCGCGGCCGGGCCTGGTCCACCACATGCCGGCCGAGGCCGCCGGACGGGGGCGCGGCTGGCCTTCCCCGCGTACCTGGGAGATGGCCCTGCGGCTGCTGGCCACCGGGTACGCGGCCGGGGCGGGCCGGGAGGCGCTGGCGGCCGCGCTCACCGGCGCCGTGGGCGAAGCCGCCGGGATCGAACTGCTCTCCTACCTCGAACACCTCGACCTGCCCGACCCGGACCGGGTGCTGGCCGACCCGGACGCCTTCGCGCTGCCCGAACGCGGCGACCGGCAGCTGGCCTTCCTCATCGCCGTGGTCGCGGCCGTGCAGAGCGAGCTCACCCGCCCCCGCTGGGAGGCGGGCTGGGCGGTCCTGGCCAAGGCCGTGGACGCGGGCGTGCCCGACGTCGCCGCCCGGGCCGCCGCCGACCTCGCCGCGATGCGCGACCTCGACTGGCCGGTGCCCGCGGGCATCGACGCCTTCGTGGAACTGCTCCAGCTGTCCGGCTCCCTGCCGGGCGGCGACTGAGCCCGGGCCGCCGTGCGCCCGCACCCGGACCTGGACCGCACGAAGCTGTTGGCGGCCCGCTACAAGGCCGCCGAGGCCCGCCCGTACCTCGCCTCCGCGCTGTACGCCCTGACCGTGGTCCCCTCGGCCGGGGTGCGCACCATGGGAGTCGACCGGCACTGGCGCTGCTACGTCTCGCCCGCCTTCGTCGAGGCGACCCCCGTCGTCGAACTGGCCGGGGTGTGGATCCACGAAGTGGCGCACCTGCTGCGCGACCACCACGGCCGGGCCGAGCGCCTGCCCGCCGCGGACCAGCGCGATCCGGTCCGGGTCAACATCGCGCAGGACTGCGAGATCAACGACGACCTGCTCGCCGACGGTCTGGCGCTGCCCGAGGGGAGGGTGGAGCCCGGGCTCTACGGGCTGCCCACCGGTGGCCTGTTCGAGAGCTACCTGGCGGCGATCCCCCCGACGCCCCACGGGCCGGACTGCGGTTCCGGAGCGCACGGCACCCCCGCGCCCTGGGAACTCGGCGAGGAGGGCGGCGCCGCCCGGGTCGGGCCGGTGGAGGCGGAAGCGCTGCGCCGGCAGACCGCCCAGGCCGTACGCGCCCACGAGCGCACGCGGGGCCGGGTCCCCGAGGGGTGGGCCCGGTGGGCGCAGGAGCTGCTGGAGCCCTGCGTCGACTGGCGCCGAGTCCTGTCCGGTGCGGTCCGGGAGGCCGCCGCCTGGGCGGCGGGCGCCGTGGACTACACGTACCGCCGTCCCTCGCGCCGCACGCCCGCGCTGGGCGGCCGCGTGGTGCTGCCGAGTCTGCGCAGGCCGCTGCCGCGGGTGGCCGTCGTCATCGACACCTCGGGATCGATGGGCCCGGACGACCTCGCAGCCGCGCTCGCCGAAGTCACCGGCGTCCTGCGGGAGGTGGGCGTCGGCGGCAACCGGGTCGCCGTCCTCGCCTGCGACGCCGACGTGCACGCCGTGACCCGGGTGCGCAGCGCCGGCGAGGTGACCCTGGCGGGTGGCGGAGGCACCGACATGCGGGTCGGCATCAGCGCCGCGCTGGCCCTGCCCGACCGGCCGAACATCGTGGTCGTGCTGACCGACGGGTACACGCCGTGGCCCGACGAGACGCCGTCCTGCCGGCTGATCGCCGCGCTGGTCGGGCAGGACCCGCCCGCGCCCCCGGCCTGGGTGGAGACCGTACGCGTCGACCTCGCCACGTGAGCGCGCACTGGCCGGGAACGTACGGTCGTTCGGACCGCGGCGGGGGACACGTGGGAGCATGGCCGGGCAATACCCGTGAGCGAAGGGGGAGTTCGGTGACTGGTGTACGCAAGGGCCTGGCCAAGGTCGAGGTCGGGCTGCGGTGGGACCCCAGCCCCGCCGGGACGCCCGCGCACGACCTCGATCTGGTCGCCGCGGTCTACGGCGCAGCGGACCTGCACGGGGTACCCGTCCACCTGGTCCACTTCGGCAGCCGCTCACCCGACGGCACCATCACGCTGAACCGGGACAGCCACACGGGCCAGGGCTTCGGCTTCGACGAGGTGATGACCCTCGAACTCGACCGGATGGCACCCGACCTGCACCGCGTGGTGGTCGGGGTGATCATCCAGGACACCGGCGCGGGGCGCCCCATCACCTTCGCCGACGTCGCCGGGACGGGTCTGCGCATCCGCGAGGGCTACACCGACCTGGCGCAGGGCGACTTCGCTTCCGTGGCGTCCGCCACCGCGGCCACGGTCGCCGAGTTCACCCGCGACGCCTCGGGAGCCTGGGCCCTGGACGCCCGTCTGCAGGGCTTCGACGCCGACCCGGAGGAGTTCACCCGCACCATGGGCGGGGTCCGCTGACGGCGGGCCGCGGGCCGTCGGAGCCGTTCGGATCGGACGGCGGCCACTCCTCGAGCGAGTGACCGCCGCCCGGTCCGGGTGGCGCGCTGCCGCCGTCCCCACGAGGCAGCGCGGGCGGGTCGCCGTCCGGTCATCGGGACGGCGGCCCGCCGGTTCATGGGGTCCCTGAGGTCCCGGAGGTCCCGGCGGTGCCGGGCGGTGTCAGGCCCAGCGAGGGGAGCATGACCGCCTCGACGAACCGCAGCAGGTAGTCGGCGTCGGCGTCGCGCCCTTCGAGCACCGGGCGGATGCGCAGCACGCCCATCAGCTGCGCGGGCAGGAACTCGATGGCCGGATGGTCCGCGGTGATCTCCCCGCGCGCCACCGCCCGTTCCACCATCGCGGCGAAGGCGGCCAGCTCCGGCTCGACCAGCGCCTCGCGCAGCGCGGCCTGCAGTTCCCCGTCGCTGAGCACCGCGTGGCCGAGGGCCTGCATGAGCCGGGTGTCGCGCCCCGACGTGCAGGCCGCGATCCGGGCCGCCTCGCGCAGGTCGCCCGCCAGCGTCCCGGTGTCCACCGCGACGAGCGTGCCCTGCCGGTTGGCGCGCAGGGCGGCGGCGACGAGCCGGGGCTTGGTCCTCCACTGCCGGTAGAGCGTGGACTTGCCGCAGCTGGCCCGCGCGGCGACGCCCTCCATGGTCAGGGCCTCGTAGCCGTGCTCGCGCAGCTGATCCAGGACGGCGTCGAAGAACTCCTGCTCCCGCTCCGGAGTGATCTTGGAGCGGCGCGCGGTGGTCGGCGTCGACGTCATGGGGTGCGGCTCTCCTCGGGCGCCTCGGCGGCATCTTCCACTCCGAGTGTACGGGAACGCGAGCGTATCGGTACACCGTCGTATCGATACGCGAATGTATCGATACACTGACGTGTCGATCTGTGCGCAACAGGAAGAGGGACCGGGGGATGACCGCCCACACCACACCCGCCGGGGCGGCGGCCGACCGCAGGGCCGCACGCCGCCGCCTCATACGCGAGCTGCTGCTCGTCGCGGGGCTCTTCACCGTCTACAAGGCGGGCCGGACGCTCTCGACCGGACGCTCCGAGGAGGCCTTCCGCAACGCCGCGCGCATCTGGGACGCCGAGCGCGCCCTGCACCTCCCGGGTGAGGGAGGGGTACAGCGCCTGCTGCTGCACGGCGAGGCCCTCGTCCACACCGCCAACACCTATTACGCGGCCGTGCACTTCCCGGCGACCGCCCTCTTCCTGATCTGGCTCTACCTGCGCAGACCCGGGCACTACCTGTGGGCGCGCCGCGTGCTCGCGGTGCTCACCGCAGCCGCCCTGGCCCTGCACCTGGCCTTCCCGCTCGCACCCCCGCGGATGCTCGGGGGCGCGCACCTGATCGACACGGGCCAGGTCTACGGCCCCAGCGTGTACGGGGCAGCGCCGGCCACCGACACCCTGGCCAACCAGTTCGCGGCGATGCCCTCCCTGCACTTCGGCTGGGCGCTGATGGTCGCGCTCGGCATGATCGCCGCCACCTCCGGCCCGTGGCGCGCCCTGTGGCTGCTGCACCCCGCGCTGACCCTGTTCGTGGTCGTCGGCACCGCCAACCACTACTGGCTCGACGCACTCGTGGCGGCCCTGCTCCTCGCGGCGGCCCTGCTGCTGATCCCGCGCCCCTCGGCCGCCGGCGCCCCCGTACGCGGTCTGCCCGGTCCGCGGCGCGGCGCGGACGCGCCGGCCGTGCCCGTCGGAGCCGAGCGGTGAACGCCACCGCCCTCGCCGTCGCGCTGTGCCTGGCTTCCGCCGTGGCCTACGCGGCCGCCGCGGTGGCCCAGGAGCGGCTCGCCCGCGCCGGAGCCGCGCGCACGGCCAAGGCCCTGCTCGGCAACGGCGCCTGGTGGTGGTCGGCCGGGCTGAACGCCGCCGCGGCCCTGCTGCACGCGGCGGCCCTGCGCTACGGACCGCTCACGCTGGTGCAGCCGCTCGGCGCGCTGACCCTGGTGGCCGCCGTCCCGCTGGGGGCGCGCGGTTCCGGCCGCCGGGTGGCGGCCACCGAGTGGCGGGGCACCCTGGCCACCGTCACGGGACTGGGACTGCTGCTGCTCCCGGCCTCCGGGCCGGCCCCCGACGACACGCTCACCCTGGCCGAGGCGCTCGCCGTCTGCGGGACCACGGCCGCGGTGATCCTGCTGCTGACCGCCGTCAAGGACCCGCGCTCCGGGCTGCGGCACGCCACGGCCTCCGGGCTGGCGTCAGCGGCCGCCTCGGCCCTCACCCAGACCGTGGCCGTGGCGGGCGGGCGCGGGGGATCCCTCTTCAGCGTCCGGGTCGCCGCCGTGGCCCTGCTCGTCGTCGTGTTCGCGGTGGGCGGGATGCTGCTGTCGCAGCGGGCCTACCGGGGCGGGCTCGGGGCCCCGCTCGCGGTGGTCAACCTGGCAAACCCGCTGGCCGCGGCCGCCATCGGCATGGTCCTGCTCGGCGAACGCCTCCAGGGCGGCGCGGTCGGAGTGCTGCTGGCGGTGGCGGGAGCCCTGGCCGCGACGCGCGGCGTCCTCCTGCTGACCCGCACACCGCCAGCCGCGGCCGCCGTGATGCCGCCCGCCACGGCCCCCGCCGCGCCGCCCGCCACGGCCCCCGCCGTGACCCCCGCCATGACGCAGGCTCCGGGCTCCGCGCAGGCGCCCGCCCCCTCGTCCGCCGCGCCGCTCGGCGCACTGGCCCCGGTCCCCCACCGCTGAGCCTCGGGGAACCGTTTCGGCCCGGGCCGCGTCCTCCCCGGGGAACCACCGGAACACCGAAACGGAGCGTATGGACATGGGGATCATCGGCTGGATCGTCCTGGGGCTGCTGGCCGGAGGCATCGCCAAGGTCCTGCTTCCCGGCCGGGACCCGGGCGGCCTGATCGGCACCACCCTCATCGGCGTGGCAGGCGCCTTCATCGGCGGCTGGCTGTCGGCGAGGTTCCTGGACCGCCCGGTCCAGACCCAGTTCTTCGACCTCGCCACCTGGGGCTCCGCCATCGCGGGCTCGCTGGTGCTGCTGATCGGCTACCGGATCCTCTTCGGCAACTCCCGCGACTGAGCGTCCGGACGCGCGCGGTAGCGTGCCCCGGAGCGCACGCGAGCCGGTGAGGAAGGTCCAGCGACATGAGCATCACCCCCGTCCCCACGGCGGACCTCTACGACGAGCACGGCGAGGACCTCGGCATCTGCGCCACGCAGTTCCGCCTGCTGGGCGGCCGCCGGCTGTTCGCCGGGCCGGTGCGGACCCTCTCCTGCCACGAGGACAACGCGCTGCTGCGCGAGCTCGTCCACACCCCGGGCGGGGGCGCCGTCCTCGTCGTGGACGGCGGCGGCTCGCTGCACACCGCCCTCGTCGGCGACCTCCTCGCGGGCGCCGCCGCCCGCAACGGCTGGGCCGGCCTGATCATCAACGGCGCGGTCCGCGACAGCGTGGCCCTCGGCGGACTCGACCTCGGCGTCATGGCGCTGGGCACCGTGCCCCGCAAGAGCGGCAAGACCGGCGCGGGCACGGTGGACGGGCCCGTCACGATCGGCGGCACTACCTTCCGCCCCCGTGACACGGTCCACGCGGACGCCGACGGAGTCGTCGTCCTCCCGGCCTGACGGGCCTCACCACCCCTGACGGCTCGACGGGCCCCCGGCGCGACCGGCGATTTCAGGCCAGGGCCGGGACGCCCGGCCTGGCGCCGTCCGGGCGGGCCGGTTTCACTGCTGGCCCATGAGACGACACAGGATCATGGGCCTGCTCGGCGCGCTGACCCTCGCCGCGGCCACCCTGGCCGGCACCGCGGGACCCGCGGCCGCCGCCGACCCCGCAGCGGCGACCGCACCCGTACCGGCGACCGCACCCGTACAGGCGACCGCACCCGCGCGGGCCCCCGGAGGCGAACCACCGCCCGCCGAGTTCGGCACCGACTGGCACGACCCCCTGACCCCCGCCCCTCCCGTCGTCCGGCCCGGGACCCGGTCCTGCGACATCACCCTCGCGGAAGCCCGGTTCAGCGACTTCACCCCGTACCGCGGCAGCTACGCCCCGCCCGAGGGCTGCGGCGCCGACCACTGGGCCGCGGTGGTGCTCCGCCTCGACGGCAAGGTCAAGGGCCGCCAGTACGACCGCCTCGGCCACCTCTCCCTCGGCGGCGTCGAAATCCTGCGCACCTCCACCCCGCAGCCCTCGCCCGACGGCATCACCTGGTCGGTGGAGAAGGACGTCACCCGCTACCGCGACACGCTCACCCGCCCGCAGCCCGTCGAGATGCTCATCGGCAACGTCGTCAACGACACCTACACCGGCGTCATCGACGTCAAGGTCACCCTGACCTTCTACGCCGCCGAGGGCCGCACCGGCCCCGCCGACACCCCCGACCGCGTGCTCCCCCTCACCACCCCCGACGTCACCACCCCGCGCAACACGGAGCGCCTCATCGCCGAGGTGTACGCCACCGGCTCGGGCGGCGGCTGCGAGGAGTACTGGTACATGACCACCCCGGAAGCGGCCCCGTACTCCTGCAAGGCCGCCGAAGGCCCCTACCGCGAAGTCCGCGTCCTCGTGGACGGACGGCTCGCCGGCATCGCCGCGCCCTTCCCCACCGTCTGGACCGGGGGCTGGTCCAACCCCTTCCTCTGGTACGTCACCCCCGGCCCCCGCGCCTTCGACGTCCAGCCGATCCGCTACGACCTCACGCCCTACGCCGCCCTCCTCAACGACGGCCGCCCGCACCGCATCGAGGTCTCCGTGGCCGGGGTGCCGGCCGGACAGAGCGGCTGGAGCACCCCCACCAACCTGCTGCTGTGGCAGGACGGGGCCCGGCAGGTCGTCACCGGAGCCCTGACCCGGCACGAGGAGGGCGCCCCGGCCAACTCCTCCCGCTGGACTCCCGCCGCGCCCGGCGGCGAACACCGCCTCGACACCGAGGGCGGCCACCGGCTGACCGTCGCCGGCCACCTCGACACCTCCCACGGGCGGGTCACCACCACCGTCACCCGCGCCGTGGCCAACACCTCCGCGCACCGCTGGACCGACGGCGAGAACCGCGACGCGCTCACCGCCACCTGGACCGACCAGGAGACCGTCACCCGGGGGTCCACCGCCACCCGCACCCACCGCACGTACACCATGGACGGCGAGACCACCCTCGGCGCCGGAGACCGGCTGCGCACCGTCCTGGCGCTCGGCGACCGCGCGGACACCGCCACCCTGCGCGGCGGCCGGAAGGTCGACGCCTCGCGGCTTGACGACCGGTACACGGGCGACGCCACCTACACCGCGAACGTCCCGCGCGACCAGCGGCACGCGGTCGCCACCACCTCCGCCCGCTCGCGCATGTACGGGTCCCAGGCCCCCGGCGGGTGCCACGACCGTACGGTCACCGCCGTTCAGGGCACCCTCACGGTGGACCGCCGACGCTGCTGACAGCGGCGCCCCCTACGATGACCGGCCATGGACACGAGTGAGGCCGGCAGACAGCTGATCGACGGGCGCTTCGAGCTGGTGGCGCCCCTGGGCAGCGGCGGCATGGGCACGGTCTGGCGCGCCCGCGACATCGCATTGCACCGGGAGGTCGCGCTCAAGGAGGTGCGCCCCCCGGACCCGGCGACCGCCGCCGCCCAGCCCGCTCTCGCCGGCCAACTGCGCGAACGGGCCGTGCGCGAGGCCCGGGCCCTGGCCCGCCTCGCCCACCCGCACGTGGTGACGATCCACCACATCGTGGAGCCCGCTCCGGGGTCGGACGGCCATCCGTGGATCGTGATGGAACTGGTCAAGGGCGGTTCCCTGCACGACCGGCTGGGGTCCGGCCCGCTGCCGGTGGCGGACGTGCTCCGGCTCGGCCTCGACCTCCTGTCCGCACTGCGCGCCGCGCACGCCGAAGGGGTCCTGCACCGCGACGTGAAACCGGCCAACGTGCTGCTGCGGCCCGACGGATCGGCGGTGCTCACCGACTTCGGCATCGCGGCCCTGCACGGCTCGACCGGCCTCACCTCCACCGGTGTGCTGATCGGCTCGCCGGAGTACATCGCACCCGAGCGGGTCCGCGGGGAGGAAGGGCTGGCCGCCTCCGACCTGTGGTCGCTCGGCATGCTCCTGTACGTGGCCGCGGAGGGTGTCCATCCGCTGCGCCGGGCCACCAGCCTCGCCACCGTGGTGGCCGTGCTCGACGAGCCGATCCCGGCGCCCGTGCGCTCCGGCCCGCTGACGCCCGTACTGGACCGGCTGCTCGTACGGGATCCCGCCGCGCGGCCCGACGCGGCCCGGCTGGAGCAGCTGCTCCGGGAAGCGAGCACTGCTCTCGCCGCGACCCCGGCGGCCCACACGGCCCCTGCCGCTGCGCCGGTCGTGGGGCACTACGGGCCGCCCACATCGCCGCCGTTCGGCCCGGTGCCCCACCCGTACGCGCTCACCGCGCCCCTCCCGGCGGCGGCCCCGCGCAGGCGCCCGGTCCTGCTCGGCGCCGTCCTCGCGGCGGTCCTGGTGGCCGGGACGGCCGGGATCGTCAAGCTGCTGCCGGACGGCGCGTCCTCCGGGGGCGCCGCGACGGGCGCCGCCGGCCGCCCGGGCGCCGTCACCGCCGCGCCCTCCGGCAGCCAGGTCCCCGCCGCCCCCTCGACCGCCCCGACCCCCGCCCCGAAGACGGGCGCGAGCACGGGCACCGCCCCCGAGGGCAGCCTGCTCACCCCTGCCGGCATCCGGAGCGCGGTGGCGGCCCTGAAACAGCAGACGGGTACCACCTCCTTCGTGAACCTGCGGATCTACGACGCCTACGTCATCGCCGACGTCCCCACCGCGCCCGGTGCCAAGACCGTCGACTCGTGGCAGTACCGCGACGGCGGGGTCACCCGCAGCGGTCCCGCCGGCACCGTCAAGGACCGCGTCCCGCTCATCGACATGGAGAAGGTCGCATGGGACACCCTGCCCGCCCTCCTGGAGCAGGCATCGAAGGACCTGGGTGTGGCGAACCCGACCTCCCGCTACGTGATCGTCGAACCCTGGATGATGGACCAGAGCCCGTCCATGCGGCCCTATCTCAGCGACGCGTACGGGCAGGGCGGCTACGTCCTGGCCGGCACGGACGGCAAGGTCAGGAAGGTCTACCGCTCATGAGGCGGGGCCCGGCAGGTCCCGCACGCCTGCGATCCTGATCTCCGTACCCGCGCGCAGAAACGTTTCGAGGAGCAGGACCACCATGCCGAGCTGGCGCACCACACTCACGGCCGCCGGGATATCGGGCGACCGGCTGAGGGACGACTACACCCACGCCGCGCGCCGGGTGCTCCGCCGCGAACCCGCCCCGTACCTCGCGCTGCGCCTGCTCGCCGCACCGCCCCTGGTGCCCTGGCTCGCAGCGGGCCTCGCCTTCATGAACCTGGTCGACGACGTGGCCGAGACGGGCACCCCGGCCGGCCGGGCCGCCAACCTGGCCGCGCTGACCGAGCGCGTCGAGGCGGCCCTGAAGACCGGGGACAGCCCCGACCCCGTGCTGCGCGCCTACGCGCACGCCGTGGACTGCCGCGCCCTGCCCGCGCACTGGGTTTCCGCGTTCCTCGAAGGCGCCGCCACCGCGGAGGCCGGTTTCGACGGCTTCGCCGCCGAGGAGGACTTCCAGGCCTACCTCGACGCCTACGCCTGGCCGGGGGTACTGGTCTTCACCGGCCTCCAGTACCAGGGCGGGCCCGACGCCGAGCAGGCCGCGGGCTGGCGGCGGTTCGTCGACGCCGCCCAGCGCGTCGACTTCCTCGCGGACCTCGCCGGGGACCTGGCGGACGGCCGGCTCTGCATCCCGCGCGCCCGCCTCGAGGAGCACTCCGTGACCCGGGCCGACCTCGAGCAGGCCCGGGACACCCCGGCCGTACGCGCCCTCCTCGCCGCCGAGGCGGGCCGCGCCCGCGCGGCCCTCGACGCCACCGAAGGCATCCTCGACCTCGTCGACCCCGGGCTGCGCCCCGTGACCGCGACGATGACGGAGCTGATGGCGCACCAGCTCACGGCCGTGGAGCGGGCGGGGACCGCCGCCCTGCGCCGGGACGTCGGCTACGGCCTGGCGGCCCCGCTGCGCACCCTGCTCAGGGCCCGGACCCAGAGGGCTCCTAGTAGGGGCCGTTGACGTTGTCGATGGAACCGTAGCGGGCGGCCGCGTAGTTGCAGGCAGCCGTGATGTTCGCGACCGGGTCGTAGGAGTCCAGCGAAGTCCCGGGCACGTGGTAGGCCTTGAACGTCGGGTCGATGACCTGGAGCAGGCCCTTGGACGGGATCCCGTTCTGGGCGTTGATGTCCCAGTTGTTGATGGCGAGGGGATTGCCCGAGGACTCCCGCATCACGTTGCGGTGAATTCCGTTGTAGGTTCCGGGAATTCCGTGCTTGGCCATCACGTCGAGCGACTCGCGGATCCACCCGTCGAGATTGTTCGCGTAGGCGGGCTTGGCGGCGGCCGGCTTGAGGGCGGTCCGGGGGGCGGACCGGCTCGCGCGGCCGGCGTCGGCCTGGGTGTCGAGGTTCAGTTTGATACCGGGCCGGATGATCGCCGGGTTGTCGCCGATGACGCTCCGGTTCGCCGCGTAGAGCTTCTTCCAGCCGCCGCTCACGGAATGCTCCGCGGCGATCTCGGAAAGGGTGTCGCCGGGGAGCACGGAATAGGTCGTGGCGGCGGGGGCCGCGGGAGCCGTCACGGCCGCGGTGACCGCGGAACGGGTCGCGGGAGCCGCGGTCGCCTCCGCCGCCCCGGCGGTGGTCGTGCTGATCAGGGGGAGGGCGAGCGCCGCACTGCCCGTGCCGGCGAGGGCCAGCTTGCGGGTGATCGGGTGCTGCTTCGGCCGACGGTGCTTTCCCTTTGCGGGCATGGCGCATTTCCTCACGTGGGGGGTGACGGAGAGGCCCCGGAGGGTGGCCGGATTCGGCAGCTGACCTCCGGGAATGAGGGTGACCGTAGGCGAGCCCGCGGTGTGGGAACAAGGCCCGAATTCCACCGGTAGATCGACTTCCCGCTATACGTCCGGTAAATGACCTTGTCGGCGTCTCTGTGCAAGGGCCGATTCCCTTTCCGGGAAAAGGGAATCGGCCTCCCCGGGGAAATGATGTTGGCGCACGCGGCGTGACTCACATCACGGGCCCGCGGCCCTGCGGCCAATACGGGCAACTCCGCTCTCCGTGGGCCTCATTCGGGCGACTCGCGCGTAGGGGGTTAAATCGCCCATCGAGGGCGTTTACGGTCGCGTCATCCTCGGCTCTGCACCTCCGCGAGGCGCTCCAGCACGACCGCCACCGCCGCCTGCGAGGCCGGCAGCAGGGGGAGCCGCACGTCGGGCGCCGGGATCCGCCCCAGGGCGTGCAGTGCGCCCTTGACGACCGTCGGGTTGGGCTCGGCGAAGGCCGCCGCCGACATCCGGGCCAGCGCGTGCCCCAGCGGCCGCGCCCGCGCCACGTCCCCCGCCCGCCAGGCTCCGGCGAGCTCCACGAACCGGGCCGTGGCCACGTGCGCCGAGGCCAGGATCCCGCCCGAAGCGCCCAGGGCCAGCAGCGGCGACACGTACGCGTCGTCCCCCGCCAGCACCTCGAACCCGTCCGGCAGATCGCCGAGCAGCGCGACCGTGTCCTCGCCGATGCCCCCGCCGGCGTACTTCACCCCGGCCACCCCCGGAAGGGCCCCGATCGCCCGCAGCGCGGCGGCGTCCAGCGGCTGCCCGGTGCGGTAGGGGATGTGATAGACGATCAGCGGTACGGGGCTCACCGCGGCCAGCCGCGCGAAGTGCGCCACCACCCCGGCGGCGGAGGGCCGTACGAACGGCGGCACGGTCACCAGCGCCGCCCGCGCCTGCGGCCATCGTGCCAGGCGGGCCAGCGAGGCCTCGGCGGCCCGGGTCCCGCTCGCCCCGGCGCCCACCGTCAGCAGGGCGCCCCGCTCCTCGCAGACCCGTGCGCAGATGCCGGTGACCAGGTCGCGCTCCGCCTCGTCGAGGGCGGCGGTCTCGGCAGTGGTGCCGAGGGCGACGATCCCGGCCGCGCCCCCGTCGAGGACGTCGTGGGCCAGCGCCTCCAGGGCATCGGCGGCGATGTCCCCGGCGCGGGTGAAGGGGGTGACGAGCGGAACGTGGATCCCGTGCAGGAAGGCGTCTGCCGCCCCGCGCCCGTCGGTGGGCCCTGTGATGTCGGTCGTGTCCTGTGCCATGCGTCGAGCCTCGCCCGCCGCGAGCCACGAATCCAGTTCGCATTTCTTACCCGACCCGTAAGCTGAGCCGATGCTCGACGTACGACGCCTGCGACTGCTGCGCGAACTGGCCCGCCGCGGGACCATCGCCGCCGTCGCCGAAGCCCTCGCCTTCAGTCCTTCGGCGGTATCCCAGCAACTCGCCGTCCTCGAACGCGAAGCAGGGCTCCCGCTGCTGGAACGCACCGGACGCCGGGTCCGCCTCACGCCGGCCGGACAGCACCTGGTCGGCCACGCCGAGGCCGTTCTCGAGCGGCTGGAACAGGCCGAGTCCGATCTGGCCGAGGCACGCGGGGGCCTGGCCGGAGCCCTGCGCATCGGGGCCTTCCCCACCGCCACCCGGGCCATCGTCCCGGCCGCCCTGACCGTCCTCGCCCGGCGCCACCCGGGGCTCGAGCCGATGGTCCGGGAAACCGACCCGGCGGCCGTCGCGCACGCCCTGCGCTCGGGCGACCTCGACGTGGCCCTGGTGCACGCCTACGACTTCGTGCCCGCCGCCCCGGAACCCGGGCTGACCACCGAACCCCTGTACCGGGAGGCGATGTACCTGGCCGTGCCCGCGGCGCGGGCCCCCGAGCCGTCCCCGGGTGACGACCAGGGCGCCGTCCTGCGCGCGTACGCCGAGGAGCCGTGGATCACCGCAACCCCCGGCACCCTCTGCCACGCCATGGCCGAAAGGGCCTGTCAGGCCGCCGGATTCACCCCCCGGGTCCGTCACCGGGTCGACGAGTTCGCCACCGTGCTCGCCCTGGTCGCGGCCGGGCAGGGCGTGGCCGTCGTCCCGCAGCTCGGGATCACCGGACCCGCCGGCCCGGGCGTCCGCCTCACCCGCCTGCTCATGCAGCGCCGGACCAACCTCGCCTTCCGCAGCGGAGCCGGGGCGCACCCGGCGGTGGCCGCGTTCGGCGCTGCGCTGCGCGCGTCCGTCCCTCCCGAGCTGGCCGGATCTCACGCTCCGGAGTGAGGCAACTCCCTTGCCGCACGGCTCCCGTGTACGTTCTGAGCGGGAACCGACGAGATCAGAACGGGGTTACGACGTGACGCACCGCGTACGAGGGGTCATCGCCCGGAGCAAGGGCGCACCGGTGGAGACGACGACGGTCCTCGTGCCCGACCCGGGACCGGGCGAGGCGCTGGTCCGGGTCCAGGCCTGCGGGGTCTGCCACACCGACCTGCACTACCGCGAGGGCGGCATCAACGACGAGTTCCCCTTCCTGCTCGGCCACGAGGCCGCCGGGATCGTGGAATCGGTCGGCCCGGACGTGACCTCCGTGGCCCCCGGCGACTTCGTCGTCCTCAACTGGCGTGCGGTGTGCGGTACCTGCCGGGCCTGCCGGCGCGGACGCCCCTGGTACTGCTTCGCCACCCACAACGCGACCCAGCCCATGACCCTGGAGGACGGCACCCCGCTGTCCCCGGCGCTCGGGATCGGCGCCTTCGCCGAGAAGACCCTGGTCGCGGCCGGGCAGTGCACCAAGGTGGACCCGGCCGCCGCGCCGGCGGCCGCCGGGCTCCTCGGCTGCGGGGTGATGGCGGGCCTCGGCGCCGCCCTGAACACCGGCAACGTCGGCCGGGGCGACTCCGTCGCCGTCATCGGCTGCGGCGGCGTGGGCAACGCGGCCGTGGCCGGAGCCCGGCTGGCGGGCGCCTCGAAGATCATCGCGGTGGACCTCGACGACCGGAAGCTGGAGTGGGCGCGCGGCCTGGGTGCCACGCACACCGTCAACGGCCGTGCCGAGGACGTGGTCGAGGCCGTCCAGAGCCTGACCGGCGGCCACGGCGCCGACGTCGTCATCGACGCCGTGGGCCGCCCGGAGACCTACCGGCAGGCCTTCTACGCCCGCGACCTGGCCGGGACCGTGGTGCTGGTCGGCGTCCCGACCCCGCAGATGACCCTCGAACTCCCGCTGCTGGACGTCTTCGGCCGCGGCGGGGCCCTGAAGTCCTCCTGGTACGGGGACTGCCTGCCCGAGCGCGACTTCCCGGTGCTGATCGACCTCTACCTCCAGGGCCGGCTCGACCTGGACGCCTTCGTCTCGGAGACCATCCCCCTGGACGGGGTCGAGGACGCCTTCGCCCGGATGGGGCGCGGCGAGGTGCTCCGCTCGGTCGTCGAGTTCCCGTAAGCCCCGAGCCCGCACCGGGACCCGTACTAGACTCACCGGACAGTCAAACCCGTGGCCCGGCCCCGACCCGGCCGGGCCACGGGCCTCCGTACCTCGTACCCCAGGGGCCGTCCGTGACCGTCGAGCACAGCTACCGCCAGCCCGGAACGGTCCTCACCGACCACCGGTTCACCGTCCCCCTGGACCACGCGCGCCCCGACGGCGAGCAGATCGAGCTGTACGCCCGCGAGGTCGTCGCCTGCGACAAGGACCCGAAGACCCTGCCGTGGTTGCTCTACCTGGAGGGCGGACCCGGTTTCGGGGCCCGGCGGTTCATCGGCCGGCAGGCCTGGCTGGAGCGGGCCCTGGCCGACTACCGGGTCCTCCTGCTCGACCAGCGCGGAACGGGACGTTCCACCCCGGTGAACCGGCAGACCCTGCCGCTGCGCGGCACGCCCGCCCGGCAGGCCGCATACCTCGCCCACTTCCGCTCCGACTCCATCGTGCGCGACGCCGAGGCCATCCGCCCGGCCCTGACCGGCGGCGCCCCGTGGACCGTGCTCGGCCAGAGCTTCGGCGGATTCTGCGCGACCCACTACCTCTCCACCGCCCCCGAAGGCCTCACCGCCGCCCTGATCACCGGCGGCCTGCCGTCCCTGACCGCCACCGCCGACGAGGTGTACGAGGCCGCCTACCCCCGGGTCGAGCGCAAGAACCGGGCCCACTACCGCCGTTACCCGATGGACGTGGAGCGCGCCCGCCGGATCGCGGCCCACCTCGCCGAACGCCCCGCCGAACTCCCCGGCGGCTACCGCCTGACCGTCGAGGCCTTCCAGTCCCTCGGCCTGCTCCTCGGCTCCGGAGACGGCAGCCATCAACTGCACTACCTCCTGGAGGACGCCTTCGTCCGTACGCCGGCCGGCCCCGCCCTGTCCGACGCCTTCCTCGAGGGCGCCCACGCGCTGCTCTCCTTCGCCGGGCACCCCCTCTACGCACTGCTCCACGAGGCCATCTACGCCCAGGACCCGGCCGCACCCACGGCCTGGGCCGCCGAGCGGGTGCGCGCCGGACACCACCGCTTCGACGCCGCCAAGACCCTCGCGGGCGACGAGCCCCTCCTCTTCACCGGTGAGACCATCCACCCCTGGCACTTCACCGTGGACCCCTCCCTCGCCCCGCTGCGCGCCACCGCCGAACTGCTGGCCGCCCGCACCGGCTGGGAACCCCTCTACGACCCCGCCCGGCTCGCCGCCAACGAGGTGCCCGTGGCCGCGGCCGTCTACCACGACGACATGTACGTGGACACCACCCACTCGTTGGAGACCGCACGCGCCATAGGCGGCCTGAGGACCTGGGTGACCGACGAGTTCGAGCACGACGGCGTCCGCGCGGGCGGCCCGCGCGTCCTGGACCGGCTGCTGGCCCTGGTGCGGGGCGAGGCCTGACCGGGCCGCGGCTCGTACGGGACGCACGTGCGTGGCCGGACAACGAGCCGAGGTGCCGTGCCGGGCGTCGTGAGGCGGTGAACCTCTCCGGTCGGAGCACTAGGGGGTGTCTGACGGAGGTCCGCGGCGTCGCGGTGCCCGGCACGCACTCTCGCCGCACCGGCCGAAAGCCCAAGTACGTC